>CAIJNJ010000197.1 GCA_903821975.1 uncultured Bacteroidota bacterium | reverse complement strand
TCCTTCGGCTTCGCTCAGGATGACAGCTCAAGGCGGGCTTGGAGCGGGTGAAGTAGAATGAGCGCAGTAGAAAATCCAAAATCCAAGTTGATATTTATAGTCCGGCAGGTTGCCGGACTTTTTTTGTGCCTCTAAGGCTGAGGGCAATGTCTGTTATAATACTAAATTGCTATTCCATGCGAAAGAGCTATTTATAGAAGTGGCTCACGTTAACATCCATCAGATCCATAACATACGATGCCTTCAGCATCGAGATTTATTGGCCTCTTTATCTTCTATAGACATATAATCCCTTCGGGATCTTCAAAGTGCATCATGAATAGATAGATTCGAAACCTTATCATCTCTTAATAATAATATACCAATTCATTTTTTTGTACCTTACCGGAAGTATAAACACAAAAGCATGCAAAACCTGAATGATCTGCGGTTTGCCGTATTGATAGATGCGGATAATGTGCCTTACAGCAATGTAAAGGGCATGATGGAGGAGATAGCCAAGTATGGCACGCCTACTTTTAAGCGCATCTATGGCGACTGGACAAAACCGACAGTTGCGGGTTGGAAGTCTGTGCTGCTGGAGAACGCAATCACCCCCATACAACAGTATAGCTATACAACAGGGAAGAACGCTACCGACTCGGCAATGATAATAGATGCTATGGACATACTCTATACCGGCAAAGTGGATGGGTTTTGTATCATATCAAGCGACAGTGATTTTACAAGGCTGGCACTGCGGCTACGCGAAGCCGGTGTGAAGGTGATAGGCATGGGGCAGAAGAAAACACCGCTGCCCTTTATAGCCGCATGCGACCAGTTCATATACATAGAGATACTTTCTAAAAAGGTACCCGATACTATTAAAGAAGACGATAAGAAAGAAGAAAGTGTAGCAGATGGCACCATAAAGCACCTTGACAAGAAAGCTATTCAAATGATCGCATCCAGCATCAGTGACCTTGCTGATGATTCGGGTTGGGCGTTTTTGGGAGAGGTGGGCAAGCTGATACTTAAAAAAGAGCCTGATTTTGATGCAAGGAATTATGGCTTTAAGAAACTGGGGCAACTCATTAAGAGCACACCACATTTCGAAATCGATGAGCGGCAAACCGACAAAAGCAACATCAAGCTTATATACATAAGGGTGAAGCCTGCAGATAAGAACAACAGCAAGAAACCGCCAAGAAGAAAATAATAATGAAACGCACCATTCTCTTATTACTCTCCTTAGCAATGTTATCTGTGGCATCAGGGATGCTGCTATCTAAAGCTTCATGGATAGGGAGAGTGGGCATGACCTTCTTTTACAAGGAATATAACCTGCTGAAAATATGGTGGCAGGGGGCGATAGCGGTGTATATAGTACTACTGCTATTGTTTGCACTTCATGCTTTCCTACAAAGAGTATTGCGACCTGTAGCGGCGCGACTAATGCATATTGCAGGGTTGCTGATCGCTATAATGTGCCTTTACCTTACTTACGATGATTTTACCAATAACCTCTCCCATCGCCTGCTCGGGTGGCGCTTTCATTATGGGTTTTATTTAGGCTGGGCGGGATGGATACTGATCTGCCTGTTCTATGTATTTAAAAAGAGGAGCACAACAACAATAGTTACAAGTTCAGATAAAACGGTGATAACAGAGCAGTAAAAGCGGGCATGTAATTATTGTCTGCATCACGGATCACCAGTTTTTTTTCTTTTATTTCTTCTACTTTCTTTTTGCTGAACAGGCCCACTACCCTCTTTGCCGGCGAATCAAAATTGTTACTTACGGCTAAACTCATCGACTCGTACCATCCACTGTTAAATAAGAGTTCTTTCCATTGCTGATATTCTGTAAACGGCAGCATGATAGATGTGTAACCGTCTTCAGCTAAATTATTCTGCAATACATCTAAGAGACCTTCGTAAGTGAGCGATAATGTATGGCGGGCCATATTCTTGTTATCCTTATCACTTAGTAAACTGTTGTTAAAAAAAGGAGGGTTGGAAATGATGAGGTCGTATTTATGCGGTGCAGTGTATAGTACCGCATCTCCTTCTATTATGTTTATACGATCTTTCCAAGGAGAGGCAACTACATTCTCTGCAGCCTGGGTGGCAGCAGCCTTATCGAACTCTATGCCATCTATAATGACATCGTTATTCCTCTGAGCAAGCATGAGGGACAACAGCCCCGTACCTGCGCCTACGTCCAGCACCCGCTTTACCTGCGGCAGAACGGGAGTCCAGGCGCCTTGTATGCAGGCATCGGTGGTTACCTTCATGGCGCAATGCTCCTGGTCTATGCGGAATTGTTTGAATTGGAAATAGTTGTTGCTCATACGGAAGTCGTAAGTCGTGAGTTGTAAGTCGTAAGTCCGCGTGTACCGCCAACTCATTCAATCAATTACCATGCGCTGCGGGCATCGGGGCTGACGGTCATATCTGCGAACTCGCCTTTCAGGTATTTGTGGTAACCGGTAATACCTATCATGGCCGCATTGTCGGTGCAGTATTCAAATTTAGGTATGTATACCTGCCAGCCGTATTTCTCACCAGCCTCCTTTATTGCTTTTCGCAGGCCACTGTTGGCCGATACACCGCCTGCGATACCAATGTGGTTAATGTGCAGGTCTTTAGCCGCCTTGCGGAGCTTATTCATGAGCATGTTGATAATTGTGTATTGCACAGAGGCACAAATATCATTCAGGTTTTCTGCAATGAAATCAGGGTTTGTTTTTTTCTGCGCCTGCAAAAAGTAGAGCACTGAGGTTTTGATACCACTGAAACTAAATTCATAGTCTTTCATTTCAGACATCGGGAACTTAAAGCGCAGTGGGTCGCCCAATGCGGCATACTTGTCTACCAGCGGGCCGCCGGGATAGGGTAACCCAAGCATCTTGGCAACTTTATCAAAAGCCTCGCCCGCAGCGTCATCGATAGTCTGGCCGAGGACTTCCATATCCAGGTAATCGCGGCACAGTACGATCTGTGTATGACCGCCGGAAACAGTGAGACACAGGAACGGAAATTCGGGCTTGCTGTCGATGAAATGTGCCAGCACATGTGCCTGCATATGATGCACTGCGATAAGCGGCAGACCCAACGCCTGTGCATATGATTTTGCAAAGCATGCCCCTACCAGCAGAGAGCCAATAAGGCCGGGTGAGCGCGTAAAAGCCACAGCGGTAATATCTTTCTTATTTACACCTGCATCTTTCAATGCCGTATCCACAACGGGTACAATATTCTGCATGTGGGCGCGGGATGCCAGCTCGGGCACCACACCACCATAACGTTCGTGCACTTTTTGCGTGGCAATGATATTGCTAAGCACCTTGCCATCCTGTATAATAGCAGCACTGGTCTCGTCGCAGGAGGACTCTATAGCGAGTATATTTATCGGGTCAGCGGGCATATTCTTTTTGTGAGATCCGCACTAAATATGAATCTCATGCCCAAAAGTACATGTTTTCAGGAATAGCACATCGGGCAGCGGGAAGGATGATTGGGATGACGGTGTACACAACGTTCATATCGTTTCTGGCAATGAGCCGTAGTTTCATGATGGGAAGTGTGGGAATGATAAAACCAGATAGCGCTGTATTTGTGTTTAGGCATTGCTGCGCCTGCCCTGGCTGAAAGACTGATCATTAAAATCGAAATTAACAGGATGCGAAACTGCATAATGGTGTGTTTGGTATATCAATCCGAATACAATTTTGCAGCCAGTTATTTTGCTGATGGGGAAATTGCGGTGTTTTTTATTTTTTTTAACAGACTTAGCCGAAAGCGAGTGTAAGCAGAACTCCAACTGTAATACCAATGAGCATCGGGAAAAGCCCTAAGAAAATGGGATACCTGGTTAGAAAATCCCTTAATTTAAGGTTGGTGATATTAGGGTTTAATTCACTACCTAATTTATACTTCCGGAAAACAAGAAGAGCGATGACAATACAGACTATGCCCGCAGAGATGAGCACAGTTTCCTTTACCGGTGTTACTTTACCCCATTTCGTGATACTTGAGGAAATGGGACTAATAGCCGCAGATAAAAAAACAAAATAGATAAGCCAGGGTCCTTGCTTTTTCATGCCTGCAATATACGTGATATTACAAAAATGGCGTATTTAGCCCCAAATTAAGAGACCATCCTGTTTTTTCATTATTAATATTATTTTTGCTGCTCATTATGCTGAACGGTAAAAAAATAGTGATAGTACTGCCTGCTTATAATGCAGCCCTGACCCTGGAACGTACTTATAAGGAAATCCCTTTTGACATAGTGGATGATGTGGTGCTTGTGGACGACAACAGCCGCGACGACACAGTGGGCGAAGGCAAGCGCCTGGGTATAAAACACATCATAAAACATGAGGTGAACAAAGGCTATGGCGGTAACCAGAAAAGCTGCTATAAAAAAGCACTGGAACTGGGCGCAGACATTGTGATCATGCTGCACCCGGATTACCAATACACGCCTAAGCTGATACATGCCATGTCGTCAATAATCGCATTTGACGTATACCCTGTAGTGTTAGCATCACGCATATTAGGGCGTGGCGCACTAAGAGGTGGTATGCCCATATACAAATACATTTTCAACCGCTTCCTGACATTATTTGAAAATATACTGCTCCGGCAGAAACTGAGCGAATACCATACCGGCTACCGGGCCTTCAGCGCAGATGTGATCCGCTCTATCAATTTCACAGCCAACAGCGATGATTTTGTTTTTGATAACGAAATGATCTCGCAGATATTTATGAATGGCTTTGAGATAGCAGAGGTGACGTGTCCGACAAAATATTTTGAAGAGGCTTCCAGCATCAATTTCAGCCGCAGTATGAAGTATGGCAGGGGTGTATTACGAGTATCACTTACACACCGCCTGCATAAATGGGGACTGATCAAGAGTAAGCTGTACAGCCCGAATAACGCCTGACCCCTCCCGATAAAAATCGGGACAAGTTCCGGGGAACCAAGAATTTGGCGACACTTCAGACATTAGAATTCCGCAATTCTACCGGGCAAATTTGTTTGCTTATGTGCACCGGGGTTAATATTCCTGCCCTTTGTAGAATACTTTGAAAATACCCTGCCCGATCTGGTAGGTGATCACATCATAACTGAGTGACCAATTGGCAAGGTCGGCATTTGTAACGTCATATACTTCTCCTTCTGAGAACAGGCGCAAAGTGCTGCCGGCATTGACATAAGCAAGTGAGTTGTATTGTGCAATGATGCCTGTAGGGTAATAGCTTTCCATCTCAGTAATTGTGCCTTTATAAAACACTTTCAACATACCGGCCGGGTCTTTAAATGCGAGGATATTGTCGGCCACCATGTACTGGGGATTCATAAACCCGAGTGTGTGCAACGAGTCTCCGTAAAACACCTTGAAATAGCCATCGCTGGAAACATAAGCAACCATATTGTCGCCAACCTTGTAAGAAGAAGGGGCAAAATCATCAATGATAAAAGTTTGCCCGCTGTGGAATATTTTGAACTTACGATCCACATCCACGTAAGCAACTGTATTCCTTCCGGCATCAAAACTTCTCACGGGATAATCTTCCTGCGCCAGCAATCCGCCGTGGTAAAATATACGGAACTGGTTGGCGAAATTATCGAAGGCCACAATGTTATCTGATACTTTAACGTGGGACAGTACGCTATCCGGGATGTATGATTCTACTGTGGATATCTTACCATTGTAATAAGCCCTGTATTCGCCTTTGTAACTGTCGAGAAACAGAATAACGCTGTCTGCAATGAAGTACTGATCGCAAACGCCTGCGAGATTTTTTGTTTCACCTTTATCAAAAACGTTGAGTGATTTCTGGTTGAGAAAGCCTACAAGATTGTCTGTAACAAAGTATGCATTTGTAAAGCCAGCATTAAGTTCTTTTACAGCACCGTTGTAATATATTTTGAATGAGCGAGAGTTGTCGAGATAAGGAATAGCGGTGCGGCCTATTTTCATGTTAGTAGGCGGCATAAAATCCACTTTGTGAATGAGGCCTTTGTCCCACACCATGAGCTGGTTCTGAATATCTACAAATGCGGCCAATGGCTGCGCTGAAATGCTGAACACGCAGGTGATACAAATAAAGAGGCTTAGTAGCAATGACCGCATACCGAAGGATTTTTGTGTAATATAAGAATTAAAAAATAAAAAAGCCAGCCTGAGAACAGGCCAGCCCCTATAAACCCTATCACTATGAAAACT
>CAIJNJ010000196.1 GCA_903821975.1 uncultured Bacteroidota bacterium | reverse complement strand
ATAATCAGAAATCTTAGAACAGACATTATAAATGAAATAAAACGGAACCTTTGATGAAGCTCTGTAAAAGAATTCGTTTTTTTATTTTGCAGAAAGAAAGTAATCACTGCTAAATAAACTCATACGACAAATGAACAAAATCGTTATTCTTATTTATTGGTATTTTATTTCTATTGATAACCTGCAATAGTAATTTATCGGAAGATTTTAGATTAACGGGAAGCACGGCAGATAAATTTACTGCACTGCCATTTGATTTATCTTCTAAAGGGAAAACTATTTTATTGCAATCCTTTACAACTCCTGATTTAGAGCCTAATTCATCCTTAATTGTTTTCAAACTTTTCCCTTCATAAGGTGGCATAATCATTCCCTTTTCAATTTCTGAAATATCAACATTTGATGGGTCAAATATTAGATAGTAAATATCAAACCATTTATAATTACGCCCATCAGGTACAGAAAAATGTGTGATTTTCATCTGTCCATTTTTGAGTATCGTAATTTCTTCAATCTTGAAATCCGTACAATCTATTTGCATAAGTCATTTTTTAAGTCGTGTAATCTACTCAACCAACTCCGCAAAACTTATCCCCAATCCCCTGCAAACGTCCATGAGGTATATGTAAGATGGGTTGAAATCGCCCTTTTCTAACCTGTGTATGGACAGAGCGAAACATCTGCATTTCAGTGGAGGTGCACAGGCACCTGTATCTTCATCAACAGTGCCTACCTTCTCCTTTAATGGAGACTCTGTTTTGAATACTCATTTTGGAGGTGACATAACTGTTATATTAACTACAGATACCAATGGACATCCAGAATGGATTAAGAAATTTGATGGTAATATTGATGTAAATACACTAAATTCAATTACACAACTTCCAAATAATAAAGTAGCCGCTATTGGTATATTTGGAGGAGAGGTAATAGACGATGAAGGAAATAATATTATCTCTTTTACAGGAGAAGGTCAGAATCCTTATTTAATAATTGTTGATTCAGCCGGCGACTTTGAAACTATACGGCAGATACATGGGGATGGTTTTTATGATGGCGGTACTGCCATTACCTCAGACAAAATAGGCAATGTATATATCGGTGGTTATGTTACAGATAGTGTTTGGGCCGATGCTCCTATCATACCCGCATATCATTCTATTGGTGGTAACTCCGATTTTTTCGTGATGAAGTATGGCGTTGATTGTAGCTGCACAAGCATGCCGGTAGCTAACTATACGGATACGGGAGTTCATACCGTCGGCTTCACTTATTCAGGAACAACAGCAAGCATTGACAGTGTTGTTTGGAATTTTGGAGATGGATCGGCTACCACGACAAGCACTAACCCGTTACATACCTATACAGCTACAGGTACATACGATGCTTGCGTCACTATATATTCATTTTGTGGTAGCGACTTGCATTGTAGTGAGATATCAATTGCAATCTGTACCATTACTCCGACAGCTTCATTTAGTGATACGGGAACTCATACAGTAGGGTTTACCTATACAGGTACAACAGTCGGATTAGATAGCCTTAGATGGAATTTTGGAGATGGAAGCACAAGCACCTCTGTTAATCCTTTGCATACCTATACGGCTTCGGGAACTTATACAGTATGCGTTACCGTCTATACGGCTTGCGGTATAGATAGCTCGTGTAGCAATGTCGTAGTAAACACTACCGGGATCGGGTCTCTATCTTTATCTAACGTGAGGGTGTACCCTAATCCAACGAATGACGAATTGAATATTATCGGAGTACAGCATGATATAAGCTATCGGCTACTTAGCCTTACTGGTGTTTCGATGTTGGAAGGCATATTAAAACATGGGGGCAATAAGCTTTCAATGGGGGCATTTGCACCTGGCATGTATATATTGGAAATGACAGATGTGGACGGTCAACGAAACATGGTGCGAGTTATCAAGGAGTAGGGTGGGTTTAGGTGTGCCGCACCGGCAAGGTGGATGTAAATAAAGTGCTTAATTCAGCCAGTCATCCTTCGGCGGCCCAGAATGATCACTTCTATTTTAATTTTCATCAATCTTGATAGCGATTTATTAGACTTCTTTCATAATAGAATCCTGCATGTTATTGGGTAGCCCTGCCTACCGGCAGGCAGGCCGCTACGGGGCAAAAAACCATTTTTCAAAACTATTTTGCTACAAAGCGGTAGCCCCGATGGGGCATAACAGCAACTATAAATAACTATCATCTATTATAAGATCATCTTTAGGTGTGCCACACCGGGAAGGTGTGGCACACCTGTGTTACCTGTGGCATATATCCAGTTCCATAAAGAATTTGTTGGTTAGCTTCTCTTTCCTTGTATCTGTAGGCAGTTTTATTGTGGAAGGGCTCAGGGGAATAGCGTAGGTAGGTGTAAATGAAAACAACCATTTATTGATACGGTACGTAACCTGTATGCTGAACTCGTAATCGAGTATCTTGTACTTCTTCGCATCGGAGATCACTTTATCTTCTTTTACTTTTTTGTCTTTTTTCTCAATTCGTTTTTTGAAATACTCATCGTAATAGTTCTGTGTACCGGTATACGTTGTCACCGTAGGAATAATGTTGAGTGTATTATTGAGGAACTGAAAATTATGGTCTAAGCCAAAGGCTGTGTTATAATCCATTGATTTTTGATTGAGCGTGGTCATGTAGATAACCTGGGGCTCAACCCAATCATTGCTGTACTGGCCATACACTGTGCCGGCTCCCTGCGAGTTAGCCCTTACGTTAATACTGTTTTTATCGTAAAAGAACTTATCTAAACTTATGGTTGTATTCAAGTGGTCGCCGAATGTATGATCATAGCCAACTTCTATGGTCGTGACATCCACATGCGGGTCATACCCGTTACGCCTGATGGGATCATAAGAAACCATGGCTTTAGCATACAGGCCAAAGCCTAAATGATACCCGATGTATGGTGAAATATATGGGATCACCATCGTGTCGGACCTGCCGAGGTATACATTGTTGCTGAGATAATTAATGCCATACATAAAGTAGGTCATCGAATCATAAGGATCATCGTTGTCCTCATCTTTATCGCCAATGGCTTTACCATCTAATGCAGGCTGCGGTTGTGCTGCCGGTTGCGGGCTTGTCGCCTGGCCCATTGCCGATCTCGCGGATAGTAATACCAGGATGAAGAAGAAGATTTTTTTCATAAGTCATTCTAATGTTTTGATAAACAAAAATATAAACATTAGCATATAAACCTATTGTACAAAAAATATTTCTTTCCGGTAAACCTGTCATGCCATTAGAACCTATTTATCTATTTTGGCTAAGGCGGCTTTCATTCTATTTTTCATCCCCCGACTAGAAGGTTGGGGCAACCGGGTATTGGCGTATATTAAAGTCCTATTCATCGGCATAACATACTTTCGCAATGCCCTTATCCTGCATGGAAAATACCATCCCAGCCGTATTCGGCATTCGCCTCATACAGCATCCCCTCCTTGAAAAAAGGAGGGGAGTGTGTTACGTACCTCACATAATGAATAAACCCTCGGGGAAGTTTACGGCCTCTTTACATTTCTTAGCAGTGTCTGCTGCTGGTATACCTGGTAGCGGTATGCGGTGGAGGCCTCCATGTCATGCACTATTTCCTCTACTTCTTTATCGTCACCGGTGGGATCGTAATCGTGGTTGAGGTTGTTATTAAAGAATACGCCTACAGACTGCCATACCACTGCGGAGAGGCCACCTTTTAATTCTTTAATAATACTATAGCAGTTACGACCGGTCTGGCGGTCTATGAGTTTTATGAGTACATGCCCTTGGTCTATACTGAGTTGCTTAAGCGGGTCCTTAAACAAATGATCCAGTTGCTTGTCCATTGTCTTCAGGTATCTTTTACGCTCCCTGCGCTCCGGTATCCTGTCCAGGTTATCATTTATTTCCTTAAACATGGCTGCGGCTGCGAGGGCGTAAGGGTATACCTGGTAAACATCATTGCGAAGCCGGTTCCTACGTTCCCTTTCTGCAGCATTTATCATTGTACTGTTCAATGCAAATTCAGGCAAAAGAATCATAGGAAATATCTGCCCGCGATCGGCGATAGCCCCTAACCTAATGGTATCATTTGGTGAATTTTGCGCTAAGACCCCGCCTGCCGCCAGCAGCATTAAACATATACCCAATATGACAACACGCCCCATATTCATATCTAACGTAAATTTCCGATAATTTATTTGGATTTCCTCGCCAAAATATATTAAACGAAAAAATTTGAATTGTTAATTTTTGTTTCTCAGCAATATGGTACGCTATTTGATCGTTTGGTAATGGTAATTTTGCAACCTGGTTATGAAAAAAACATTATTTACAGTTATAATATTAATGCTGGTTGTGGTGGTGGGGCTTATGGCGTGCAACAAAGAGCCTGAGCCCATGACAAAGGTGCAAATAAAGCAGAAGATAGATTCTATTACCGCCTACCGCATCAAAGAGCTGGACGAGCAGGCACAAAGGGACCTGGAACACCGTATAAAAATAGAAGTAAAAGTAAAAGCCGACTCTATAGTTAACGCTGCCGTGCAGCGCCATACAGCCGATACCCCCACAAAGAAAACACCCGTCATAAACTAATTGTGATAGACACTACTACATCGCCACCCATACTGTTTTTTGATGGTGTATGTAATTTGTGCAACGGCCTGGTGCAATTTCTGTTAAGGCATGATAAAAAAAAGCTGTTCCATTTTGCAGCACTGCAATCTGCAGCGGGGAAAGACGCCGTACAAAAAATGGCTAACGAGCATAAAACAGCCCCTGATAGTGTGATACTGCTTTATAAAGGAACCTATTATATGCGATCCACGGCGGGTTTGCATATTTTCAAACTTTTAGGCTGGCCATGGAAATTATTGTACGCAGGTATTATCGCGCCCCGTTTTTTACGGGATGGCATATACAATTTCATATCCCGGAACCGGTATAAATGGTTTGGCAAAAGGGATGCGTGTATGGTTCCAACCAGGGATATAATGGATCGTTTTCTCTGAAAGCATACTCCTAATGCCGATCAGCACCGGGGAGGGTCATGAAAAATTTCTCGCCAAGGCGCAAAGGCGCAGTTACTTTTAAGCTGTTTTAAAGCTCGCAAAGCCGATATTATCCGATCGATCTTTAATGGTTAAATGGTATGATTATAACTACAGGTTAATGTTTGATTAAATACCCTATCCGCGTAAATTTTCATTTTTATTTGCGATAGCTGCGTTAAATTTGGAGTATGACTTATTTAAGGATAGCGCTATTGTATCTTTTATGTATCCCCGTTGCGCTGTATGGACAGGAAGTTACTTACTCTCAATACGAAAAATTCGATTTTCGCAGTGGTGATTATGCAGTAGTAGGCATGTGCGGCGGACTTTTGTATAACTATCACAGCACAGCAGACGGCGCTATGCTGGAAGCGTACGATGACTCTATGAATAAAGTGGCCACTGTGCTGCTCGATTTTTTCCCAAATAAAATATATGAGGCGCGTTTTATTGCTTTCCCAAATAAAATAATAGTGCTGTACCAGGCACTGGAAAGCAATAGAGTAGTACAATACGCTGCTTTGCTCGATGAAAAAGGCAGGCTGAAAAATAAACCGCTGGAGCTGGGGAAAGTAAAAACCGGCATTTTCGGAGCTATGAAAACTTATTTTCAGTCCGCCGTTTCGGACAACAAGAAAATGATACTGATATACAGTGCAAATGATAAGGGCAGCGAAATAGAATTTGACGGCAAATGGCTGGATGATAACCTTACAATAGTAAAACGCAGCAAAGCTACCTACAGCGCAGAGCATACGATACAGCACAGCGAGGTAAATATTGACAACAACGGCAACGTATATATTGGCGCTTTCACACCCACCGGCACACTGAACTATGCAGACCAGTTCTGGATACTGAAACTGGCAGAGAGATCTACGAAATTCGAACCTAAGGAGATGCCACTGAACGAAAAGTTTGCAGCAAGCGGGTATATGAAAATAGACAATGTCAACAACAGGGTCTATTTTGGCGGATTTTATGCAGATAAGAAAAACAGTGGTTTTGATGGGATCATCTTCGCCTCCTACGATATTGCAGGCGGCACGTTTCTCACCAAAAAATGTATCCCGTTTGACAGGGAACTGATCAATGCCGCCGGAGCAAGGCGCAAAAACCATGCATTTGATAATTACCAAGTCAGGAACCTGATCGTGAAGAACGACGGAGGCTTTGTGCTGGTGGGTGAAGTACATTTTATTACCACACGCAGTAATTATACGCCGGGTATGGGATTCTATTCTTTCTATAGTCCGTATACCAGCACCATAGTGCACGAATACCATTATAACGATATCATGGCGCTTTCTTACGACAAAGACGGAACCAGGCAATGGAGCACATTTATACCGAAGGAACAATACTCACAGGAAGACGGTGGGCTCTTCTCCTCTTACGCCTTGCTCAATACCGGCGGCACACTTGCTTTTTTATACAATGATTTCAACAATGCCCACTCACGCATACAACTGGCAACCGTATCCGCCGAAGGAAAGAGTGATATACATGCCTTCACCGCAGAGGGCAACGACTACCCTGACTGGCTGCCAAAGAACGGCAAACAGGTGGCGGGAAGAATATTAATTGTGCCCTGCCTGCATAAAAGAGAAATCTGCTTCGCTAAAGTTGTATTTTAGCCAAAAATCCGGGTGTGTTACGATTATTCAGAAATAATAGTCCCTTTACCGTAATAATACTTTTCATTTTTGCCCTGCTGGTAAAAAGCCAGGTATTACTACAGCCATATAGCCCCGAACCGGTTGCAGGGCACTTCATGTACAATTATGTGATCAAGGCCATCAATATTCTTTTCAGGCATAGCGCATTTGCATTTACCCTGTTTGCCATATTTATCCTGTTCATACAATCTTTATACCTGAAAAGCATTGCTATCCGGCATAAATTATTTCCACGATATACCTACGTTCCGGCATTTGTTTTCCTGCTGCTTACGTCCATTTATCCACCGTTCAATTCATTCAACGAATCGTTATTGGTCAACTGGTTACTGCTGGGCGCAGTGGATATAATGTTTGGCTTCTCACAAACCACACAACCCCGCAAACTGATCTTTAATGCCAGCTTTTTGCTAAGTGTTGCTGCATTGTTCCAATTCACCTTCCTGTTTTTCTTCCTGCTGCTGCTGGTGGGTATGGTTATGTTTCGCTCGTTTAGTCTTGGTGAGTGGTCGGTGGCGCTTATGGGATATATCACCCCATTCTATTTTCTTGCATGCCTGCTATTCCTGACCGATAAATTTTATCTCTATTCGCAGTGGCCGCATATCGGGGTTTCAATGTCCGGCCATGTCACTTCTATCTTTTACCTGATATTAACACTTGTAGGCATATTTATCCTTCTGGCAAGCGGCATATATGCCATGCAAAGAAATGTGGCAATGAGTAATATATATGTGCGCCGCGACTGGATCGCTATTTCTTTCTATCTTATCATATCAATAGTAACTGCATTTCTTACAGATCATTCCATAAAAAGTGCATGGCTGATAACCATGCCAGCATTGAGTATTATAATATCCCACGCCCTTTTGCTTGAAAAGAATAAACGGTTTAGTAACTTTATCTTTTATTTTTCACTTGTTTTCCTGATCTTTTGCCTGATGGCAAATAAATAACTGATCGAATGAAATTTGGTATTATCGTTTTCCCCGGCTCTAATTGCGACAGAGATATGATGCACGCCTTGCAGGATGACCTGCAGCAAGAGGTAGTGATGCTTTGGCATAAAGACCAAGATCTAAGCATGTTCTCAAAAGATGACTGTATTGTATTGCCGGGTGGCTTTTCTTATGGCGATTATATGAGGTGCGGTGCCCTGGCACGCTTCAGCCCAATGATGGAGCAGGTAATAAAATTTGCCCATGACGGCGGCAAGGTGCTGGGTGTATGTAATGGTTTCCAGATACTCTGTGAAGCGGGACTGCTGCCGGGAGTACTGCTGCAAAACGACCACCAGAAATTCGCCTGCAAAAACGTTTATATAAAAAGTGAAAGTAACCGCAACCTGATAGGCCAGCATGTGGGCGAAAAAGCGCTTCAAATACCTGTAGCGCATGGTGAAGGCAGGTACTATGCCGATGCAGATACCTTAAAACGCCTGCATGATAATAAACAGGTTGTTTTCCGTTATTGCAATGAGCTGGGCGAGGTGCATATAGATTCAAACCCTAACGGGGCTATCAATAACATTGCAGGCATCTGCAACGAAGGCCGTAATGTGTTTGGCATGATGCCGCACCCTGAACGTGCCTGCTCTGAAGTGCTGCATAATACCGATGGCAGGGGCATCCTCATCGCGCTAAGCCATATGAATTAAGCCTGTGTAACCGCAAAACAAACGTTAAAAATGTAACACATATAGCTGTGATCCCGTTTTGAACGTTATCTTGTATTACGATAATAAAATAATATACGCACCATACGTTTAAATACAATCCCGGCTATGCGATCATTACAGGTACTCTTCTTTTCTTTATTGATTTCTTTTTGGGCCACACCTGCATTCTCACAAATGACAGATGACCCTACTACATGGAAATATGAAGTGAAGAAAAAGAGTGCGACTGAATACCAGTTGATATTTCACCTGGAGCTAAAGAAGGACTGGCATATATGGTCTATGCACCCGGGCGGCGACGGATATGAGATAGCCCCTTCCTTTACTTTCGACAAGAGCGCCGGTGTAAAATTAGTTGGCAGTACTACCGAAAAAGGAAAATCTGTTACGACCACTATGGCCGGTATTGATGGTAAAATAACTTACTTCACCGGCACCGTAGACTATATACAGAATGTAACAGTTACCGGTAACGCAAAGATCACCGGCAAACATGAATACCAGGTATGTAATGATAAAATGTGCCTGCCACCAAAGGATAAAGATTTTGTTTTTGAAATAAAGTAACCCCCTATCTACAGGGAGATACTTAACCATATAGTATGATGAAAATACTAAAGTCGTTACTGCTCGTCTTATGTTGCTTGTTTGCGGGCCTTGGCCTGCATGCTCAGATAACGCAGGACGGCAGCAAGTGGACAGTAGAAGTAAAAAAGAAAAGCGCCCAGCAATACGATATTATAGTTCATGCAAAACTGCCGGAACACTGGCACATCTACTCCATGAACCCCGGTGATAGCTCCCTGACGCCAACAGAAATTACTTTTTCAAAAAACAGTAATGTAACATTCACCGGAAAGGTGAAGGAGAACGGCAAGCTCATCCGCGAAAAAACAGTTGATAACGGGTTCATGAACATATTCAAGGACCATGTGGATTTCATTCAATCTGCCACGATATCCCGCAATACAAAAATAAAAGGAGCATATACATACCAGATATGTAATGACGCAATGTGCCTGCCGCCAACCACCAAGTCATTTGCCATAGAAGTTACCGATGCCGGCGGTACTGATACCAGTAAGATCAACAGCGAAGTAGCTACCGCTCAGCCGCAGGCCGATACACAGAATACGAACAATGTCTCAAAAAATAATGACGCACAAGGTGATACTGCAAAAAACAAAACAGTATCTGCTGATAAAAAATCAGACAACGATGAGCACAAAGGAAGCAGGTCGTTGTTATGGCTGTTTTTAGCGGCATTGGGCGGAGGTATTGCAGCAGTATTGACCCCATGTGTTTATTCCATGATACCCATTACCGTGAGTTTCTTTACTAAGAGAAGCAAAACGCGCAAGGAAGGTTTGCGGAATGCTTTTTATTATTCACTCTCTATCATCATTATTTTTACGGTGCTTGGTGTGCTTATCTCTGCCATATTCGGGGCCAATGCACTGAATTCACTATCGACCAACTGGATAGCCAATCTTTTCTTCTTCGTCATTTTCGTGGTTTTCGGCATTTCATTCCTTGGGGCATTTGAGATAACCCTGCCCTCTTCCTGGACCAGCAAGACCGACTCCAAAGCGGGCGTAGGCAGCTTTGGTGGTATATTCTTCATGGCACTTACATTAGCTATTGTTTCCTTCTCCTGTACCGGGCCCATTGTAGGCCCGTTATTAGTGTTGGCAGGCAAGGGCGGCATAGCCGGGCCTGCTGTGGGCATGTTTGGATTCTCTGTTGGACTGGCGCTTCCTTTTGCGTTATTTGCGGTGTTCCCCGGCATGCTTAACAAAATAGCTTCTTCCGGCGGATGGCTGAACCAGGTGAAAGTGGTGCTCGGTTTCCTGGAACTGATGCTGGCATTAAAGTTCTTTTCAAATGCAGACCTAGCACAAAGCTGGCGAATACTGGACCGGGAAGTATTCATAGCTATATGGATCGTATTGTCTGTATTGCTCGGCTTCTACCTGCTGGGCAAACTAAAACTATCGCACGACGATGCCCCTGCCAAAAACCTATACGGGCAGGAATATGTTTCCTTATTCAAATTATTCCTTGCTATTACTTCGTTCACTTTTGCTGTTTATTTATTACCCGGTATGTGGGGCGCTCCGTTGAATGGCGTTAGTGCATTCGTACCGCCATTAGGCACGTTCGATGCGTTTGGTGGCAGCAACTGCGCACCGGCGGCACACAACGAAGGCTCCGATGAAGTAAAGCCTGTGAAATATGTTGCGGACATGAAGATATATGAACCGCCTGTGGTGCGTAACCTGGGGCTCGTTACTTACTTCGATTATGATGAAGCCCTTGCCGCATCAAAAAAACTAAAGAAACCAATCATGCTTGATTTCACCGGTATCAATTGTGTTAACTGCCGTAAGATGGAATCACAGGTATGGTCTAAACCGGAAGTAGCAAAGCTGCTGAAAGAAGACTTTATTGTGGTATCTCTTTATTGTGATTTCAACAGGATAGAGTTGCCAAAAAAACAGCAGTATTTTTCTAAAGATCTTAATGCAGACGTGGTAACGTTAGGCAATAAGAATGCAGACCTGCAAGCCTCGAAATTCGGATCAAATTCACAGCCTTTCTATTTTTACGTTGACGAAAACGGGAACAAGCTTGCGGATGAGGGGTATTCCTACAACCCTGATGTGCAAAAATTCGTTGACCATCTTGAAAAAGTGAAGGCAAATTATAAGAAAACGCATCCTTAAGCTAGTGCTTATTTTACATTGTGTCCAATAATTGATTTCACATTCCCATTGTTCAACTATCGTAGTTTATTCAGCAGTCATGGTTCGGCAGGGCTCACCATGAGTCACTAGTTTCAGCTCATTGTGAAATTTATTATTGGGTTCAATATAATAACAACGCCACCAGTTCATCCACTTTATTAGTTGTGACGATCTTAGAATCAGGAAGGTTTTCATTTAATGCTTTAACCACGGCATCGGCAATGGATACTTTATTATAAGGATCGAATGTAAGGCTGGGCACGATCACATCATGTACATACGGCAGATCAGAGGACAGCACTTTCATACCGCTATCTACAGCCTCTATAAGGGGCAAACCAAAACTCTCTATCACAGACGGGAATATGAGGTATGGGCAATTAAAATAAAGCTCCCTCGGGTCCAGGTAAACATGGTTCACTATACGGGCACCCTTATTGTTTAATTCATTCACCCTCGTTATAAATTGCGGAGCAGTGTCATCAATAGTAACATGCAGGCGTGGGGTTATTCCTTTTCCTAACAGGTATTCCCATGCATCAAGCAGTGTAGGGTAATTCTTCTGCGGAGATGGGTTGCTGATAAACACAAATTCATCCTTTGGCCGTTCGTCAAATGGCTTGTGGCCTGTTATGTATTTAGCGTTGTCATAAAAAGGGATAGAAAGGCAATGAGCCGCATCCTTCAATCCAAGGGCTGTAAGCTCGGCTACCATGTGTGGTGTCTGGACAATGTAGCAGTCCGTATTTTTATTGTACCGTTTTAAAACAAGGTATTTTAAGTATTGTTTAAAATACATCCTGGTAAATTTCCGTTTTGGGGCTTCCAGCAACTTCTGATTATGGAAGTATGTGTAAGCCGGTACTTTGAGCTTTACAGGTGGTGGTATATTCGCAAAGCAAAACACCTTTGTATATGCATCCTTATGCTGTTTGTAAAACCTTATGCGCTCACTCATCTTATTCGGGATGACCACATAATTATCGTGCAATGCTGCAGGCCTTTCGAAACGGGGATCGAGCAGAAAGAAGAATTTATTTTTCTGCGGATGGGCAAGCACTTTTTCAATCAGGTATTGCAACAATACCGCTCCGCCGCCCTTGTTTATAAACAGTGCATCTATCAGTATCATTTGGCGGTATGCTGTTTTAGTTTTTTAAACTGCTTTTCTATTTTCAAAAACTGCCGGTAAGATGGCGTGGTATAAGAAGTACCAGCACCTTGCGGCTTAGCATTAAAAAAGCACCTATCAAAATTCTCAAGAACACGCACAAGCCCTTGTACCGAGGCATCAAACAGTCGGGCATAGTTAAATGCAACCGTATCAGCCAATGTATCCCTGAATATGATTGGCAGTTTTTCCTGCAACACTATCTCGCCTGTATCTATATGCTTGTCTATCTTATGGATGGTATACCCTGTTACCACAGAGCCGTTGTATAATTGCCAGATAATGCTTTGCGCGTTTTGATATTGCGGCAAAACTTCGTGATGAATATTCAGCATACCCCATTTGGGCACGCTAAATACTTTTTTAGAGATATACCCGTTACCAAGGCTCAAGCCTATATCAGCGCCAGCTTCTTTAAACAACTGCACTGTTTCAACACTGTTAGTTGATGGCACTTTTCTGAACGGAATATTGTTTTGTTTGCAATAGTCTTCTGCATTTTCTATACGGCAGTACTTATTGACATCCTCATTGTACCACTTACGCATCTTCACGCCATTCATAGCGCCCAAAATACCGATCTTCAGTATCTTCTTTATCCGTCTCAGGTATTGGTTCTTCTTATTTATTACCTGTCCCTCACTTACCACCACCATCGCTATCTTCACATCCTTGCACTGATGCAACACCGGCAAATGATGCCCGGTAGTGCCATATACTGATGTGGTAAGAATGATCACTTTCATTTGAAGCCGTGGGGGTAAAAGTTATTACTTACAGTTGCGTTTTTTGCATTATTGATAAGAAAGTACATAATATGGTTCAGGTCCCAGCCTAGCACGGTATGGTCCCTGCGTATGCAGAGCTCTTTTGCAGAAATAGGCCTGGCTGGGTTAATATGACAACCGCGCTCGGCAGTGGCGCAGGTCGTATAGCCTGCGTCGAAGACCGCCTTCCTTCCCACCTCGCTGAAATGAAAGAAACGTCCGTATGGAAAAGCGAAATGCTTCATTTGCCCGCAACGCTCATTGAGTATCTGCCATGTCTGGTGCATATCATCTGCAATGGCCTGTGGAGATGCCGTGGCTATATTCATGTGCATCATGGTATGGCTGCCTATTTCATGCCCCCATTGCTGTAATTGTGCTACTTCGTCCCAATTCAAAAACTCAACAGGCGGAAACTCCAGCACTTCCGTACAATACTTCTTTATTTTGTCAAAATGCGTCTCACATACAATACCGGGATTGATAAAAAAACAGGCTTTTGCATCATAGCGGTTCAATATCTCTGCCGCGCGCAGGTTGTTCTTAAATCCGTCGTCAGAACTGAACGTGATATACGGCTTGTCGATGGTCCCGGTAATAATTTTATGTACGGCATCGTCATAACTGATGAATTGATGATGTTTGCTTAGCCGCTTTAGTAGCGCATCAAGCCTTTTTTCCTCGTCTTTAAAAACGTGGTGTATGTATAAAAACTGCACCCTGGGCTTCTCTAAGTATTTTTCACTAGCGGCCAATGACAACCCCGAAAGCGCAAACTTGCGTGCAACACTGCGCAATGTTTTTGCCTTTAACCTTTCAAGGTCCTTATAATCAGAAATGAATTGGTCCATGCTATATTATTGCTCCCACGGCACGGGAGGCATTTCTTTGCCGTTATAGGTACTCTCAATGATCTTTAAATAATATGCAGCGCCGGCTTCGGCACTGATCGTTTTTGATGCCCATTTCTTTATCTCCTCCCGGCCGGCAAAATCTTTGTCATCCAGCAGCTTATTGATTGCATCACTGCAACTACCTTCTTCCGCCCAACTGAACACCACGCCATTAAAATTACTTTTTATAGCCCAACTCACACCACAAATATTGCTGCAAATTGCTTTCAGGCCATTCAACAATCCCTCGCTAACAATCACTCCCCATCCGTCTTTCTTTGTACTTGGTAATACTACCCAGTCATAATGAGCATATTTGGTTACCAGCTCATCGTATTTCAGAAAGGGGTAAAAATGCACTTTGCCCGTGAGGTTATTGTCAGCTACGAATTTTTTCAGGCTTTCCTCTTCAGGTCCGCCGCCATATATATCCAACCTGTATTTTTTGTGTTTTATTGTTGCAAGCTGTCCCACAAAGCGCGATATGCCCTTTCCCTCCTCGATCCTACCCGCATAGATAATTCTCTTTTCTTCCGTGGCTCCTGGTTTTATATCCGGGAGCTTTACACTTACAAAGTAAGCCCACGGAAATACGCGCTTAGGATCAAACCCGAGGCCCCGATAGGTATTAACCCCGGCCTTACCAACCGCGAGAAAGAAATCTACATGCTTGTAATACCTCAGTTTTAAATACCTGTATTTTATGTCCCGGAGTTTTCCTTTTATGCCTGATCTGTCATACGGCTCAGAGAGCGAGCCCATCTTTGCATTTTGCCTTGCACCTTCTTCAAATGCCTGTGTCATCATACGACCTACCCTAATACCACCCAGCACATGCACCGCATCTTTATTATCACTGAATATCCGGGTAATATCTTCTTTCGATGGGGACCGAATTATTTCAACCCCCTCTATTACCGGCACTTCCCAACCCATATTTTTACGGTAAGGCGTAATATCATGCTCTACCACCAACAGCACCTTGCTCACCGAAGGCTGCTTTACCAGCGCCTCAAGAAAGGTCTTTTGATGTATGCTTATTATACCTTGCCAAAAAATAAGTACCATGCACTGATTTTATTATCTATTTCGGCTAAAGCCGTATTCATTTTCGCTTATTATCCCCGACCTGAAGGTCGGGGCTACTCAGACTTATCACGTATCACTTACCATATATCACCTATCACTTACCTCATCTCTCTCAGCTCTTATCAAGCTCCTTATATACATCCAGATATTGCTCTGCAATTTTTCTATAATCGTACTCCGCTGCATTTGCAAAGCCCCTTTCCACCATATCATCATATAGCCGCCTGTTGTTGACTAAAGAATCTATAGCCGATCGTATCTCCATTGCATTATGTGGGTCCACAAGTATAGCCGAGCCTTCACCTACCTCTTTCATGGCTCCTGTATTGCTCGTTATAACCGGGCGACCGACAGATTGCGCTTCTATTATAGGCATTCCAAAACCTTCATAAAAAGAAGCCATGAACAATATGTCACATGCTATATACCGCTCATTTACTTCGCTATCTGTAAGACCATTGTATATAGTATGTGGTATCTTGTATGCTTTCAGCTTTTCAAGTTCATCCTGTGCGGGCCAGCCTATGATATCTACATGCACATTCATGCCCTTCGCTGCTTCAATAAGATTATCCAGGTTTTTGTGCTTACCGGTCCCCATCATCAGTATTACCGGGGGCGCATTAAGACTTTCCTTTTTTACCGGTTTGAATATTGGCTTTACCGGATCATGAATAACCCTTATCCTGCTCTCGGGGAAATTAAAGTAATGAACCAGTTTTTGTTTTGTGAACTCAGACACTACCGTCACGATATTCACAAACTTCAACGGGAAATAATACCAGAAAGTCCTGTAGATCAGTTTTACAAGTTTTGAATGAACAGGGTTTTCATAAAACCCAAAGTCATGAATAGTCAGTATCGTTTTCTTGCCTCTCAGCCCTATGACCAAGAAGTTCACATCCCCAGTAATATGGTTGATCTTATTTGCAGCCTTCCCCGCCAGCCTTATATTCTGTAAACGCGACAATTTGCCGTCACAATAAAATTCTTTTATCTCCGCCTTATCTTTTAAGCAGTTTTTTACCAGGCTGAAAATCCCTTCAATGGAAACTCCCGTCTTTCTTGGCTCCCTATAAAAGTAAGTTACTGACAGCATGAACGATATTTAGTACTATCCACCAATATACTTATAAATATAGCAAGAATACCCCTCACTGATCCTGTACGGCAATTTCATTAGCACCTTGTGAAAAAATGATGAATTATTGATATCCACCGTAGCCTCAAGTTCGTACTTATTATCGCGGAGCACCTTATCATAGGCGTCCTTGTTGGGGTTTTCCTTATTGATAATAAAATAGTTCACCTTATTATCAAAGAAGTACTTCATTTTATTATCCCATGGCCCGTTCTCTTCAAGGCTCAGGAAAGAGCAATTATTATCGCGGGCAATATAGTAATAACGGAAATCGCCTGCTATCAATGTATTAGGCGCCAGGTATTTTGAGATTATCGCCTCGTTGT
>CAIJNJ010000195.1 GCA_903821975.1 uncultured Bacteroidota bacterium | reverse complement strand
ATCACTGCCGAAGATGTGAATACCTCATCCATGGATATGGAATACATAGGCATGGAAACAAAGTTTGTGACCGGCAAACCCGACTATATGGGAGGCAGCGGAGACCCTTCTCCGCTTACCGCTTATGGCGTATACGTAGGCATGAAGGCTGCAGCTAAAAAAGCCTGGGGTAACGACTCGCTTACTGCCAAAAAAGTACTGGTGCAAGGTGCCGGCAATGTAGGCCAGTACCTCATGGGCCACCTGGTGGAAGAAGGCGCGAAAGTGATGGTGTGTGATATCAGTGAGGCTAAGCTGAAACAGGCAAAACAGAAATACCCGGTTATAGAAGTGATACCGAACGAGGATATTTTTGACCGTGACTTTGATATATATGCACCCTGCGCTTTGGGCGCTACTGTAAATACCGAGAGCATCAATAAAATGAAATGCCCGGTAATTGCAGGGGCTGCCAACAACCAGCTAGCTGATGAGAACGTACATGGCCCGATGCTGGTAGAAAAGGGTATCATTTATGTACCTGACTTCCTCATCAATGCCGGCGGTATCATAAACATCAGCATAGAGCTTGATGGCTACAACCGCGATCGCGCGCTGAATACCGTAGGTAAAATATACAACCGCACACTTGAGATATTTGAGCTTGCAGAGAAAGAAAAAGTACACACACAGCTTGCCGCAATGAAGATAGCAGAGAAAAGACTCGCAGATATTGCCCGTATCCGTGTAGGGATATAAGCAGCATATACTTGAAAAACGAAAACCGGGAGCATAGCTTCCGGTTTTCTTATGTATAGTACACTTTTAGGTTTTGCCTTTTGACCTTTAACTTAAATCTTAAATCAGCGGTCAAACTTTAATTGGAACGGATTAGCCACAGCGTCGGTCTCATGGCAGTTGAGGTGAATGTCCTGTACATAAAGGGTAACATCTTTATAGTCCCATGTCTTTATCAGGTTTCTTTGACCCTCTGTTAGCTCCCAGCCATTGGCGTGTATCGGCCCGTAAAAGTCATGGCCCGGTGCCATTAAAGATATGGTAAAGCCCGATACCCTGCAACCCACGGAGTCTGTTACCAGCATCGGGTTTACAAGTATCGAGTCGCGGCTAGTATAATATGTCCTTACATTGCCCAGCCATACGTTTGGGTATTTTCCTTCCACAGGCTGTTTTTTCTTCTTATGCTGCCCGAAGGATAGCATTGCAGGTAAAACTAACAACAGTAACAACAAGCTCTTTTTCATGATCATTTATTGTGTAACAAAAGTAACTAAAGTTATACAGCGGCAGTGACTTTTATTCATCATAAGTGTATACCAGGCTGTTCATTGTTCGCACTGTACCATCCGGACCTTCTGCGTAGATTTCGTCAAAATAAACAGATATGCGCGGCCCTTTTGTTTTAATGATATGATCTATGATATCAGCGGTTAATTTATGGCCTTTCACGCTTACCGGCCCCCATACATCCCCTGCGGGTGTTTTTATCATGCATGAGTAACGATCTACTTTTAATGAGGGTATGCTACAGGTTAATCCCTTGCTCTTAATGAGTTGATCGCTGGTGACCTTCAGTGCTTTTGTCTGGCCATTCACAAATGGGCATTGGGGAAGATTTCCAAGCGTAATGAAAATATCTTGTGCAAAGGAGTTGGATGTACCAAGCAAGAGCAATATTGCAGCAAAAAGAAAGCCCCTTTTCATAAAGACATTTTCAGAAAGATACGATTTTTACTTTTGACTTACCTTACATATACTGTCCCGTATAGCTACCCTTCACTTTCTTTAAACCTTCCGGCAGGCCTTCGTAAAGCAGGTAGCCACCGCCTATACCCCCTTCCGGGCCAAGGTCTATTACCCAGTCCGCGCTTTTAATGACATCGGTGTTATGTTCTATAACCAATATGGAGTGCCCCTGGTCTATCAGCGCATCAAAAGAACCAAGCAGCTTTTTAATATCGTGCATGTGCAGTCCTGTTGTGGGCTCATCAAAGATGAATAGCACTTTGTCTTTCAGCGCCCCTTTCCCAAGGAACGATGCCAGCTTCATACGCTGGGCTTCGCCACCACTCAAGGTATCGCTGCTCTGCCCCAGCTTTATATAACCGAGGCCCACATCGCTAAGCGGCTGTATAGCAGCAGCAAGTTTTTTCTCATCCGCAAAGAATGCGATAGCCTCATCCACGCTCATCTCCAGCACATCATAGATGCTTTTACCACGGCAGGTTATCTCCAGCACCTCTTCTTTAAAACGTTTGCCCTTGCATACCTCGCATAGCAGGTGCACATCAGCCAGGAACTGCATTTCCACGATCACTTCGCCCTCGCCCTTGCAGGTATCGCAGCGGCCGCCGTCTGTATTGAACGAAAAATGTTTTTCTACAAAGCCACGCATTTTTGCAAGCGGTTGCCTTGCGTATAGTTTGCGTATCTCATCGTATGCTTTTATATAAGTAACCGGGTTGCTGCGCGATGATTTGCCTATGGGATTCTGGTCTACCAGTTCCACATGTTTAATATTTTTAAGGTCGCCGGTAAGGTCTTTGAACAGCCCCGGCCTGTCGCTGCCTTCGCCATAATGCTTCATCAGGGCGGGGTAGAGGGTTTGTTTTACAAGCGTTGTTTTACCGCTGCCGCTAACTCCCGTTACCACGCACAGCAAGTTTAGTGGGAAGTCTACACTTATATTTTTCAGGTTGTTCTGCCGGCATCCTTCAATGCGTATATGCCCGTGTGGCTTGCGCCTTATAGCAGGCACTTCTATTTTCATAGCCCCGCTCAGGTACTTGCCGGTAAGGCTTGCTTTGTTTTTTATGATCTCATTATAACTGCCTGCAGCCACAACCTCACCACCCAGGTGGCTGGCCAGCGGCCCCATATCTATGATATGATCGGCCTCGCGCATCATCAGTTCATCATGCTCCACCACCACTACTGTATTACCCAGATCGCGCAGGGTTTTCAGCACACCTATAAGCCGCTCGGTGTCCCGTGTATGCAGGCCTATGCTGGGTTCATCCAGTATGTATAACGAATCAGTAAGGTTACTGCCCAGGAATTTTGTAAGCTGTATACGCTGGCTTTCACCACCAGATAGGGTATTGGCAAGCCTGCTCAGCGATAAATAGCTGAGGCCCACATCCAGCAGCGTTTTCATACGCTGGTTTATCTCGGTCATTATACGCTTGCCTATTGCCTGCTCATTTTCCGTGAGCTTTATTTTTTGCAGCCATTCATAAAGCTCATCTGCCGGGCGAAACATCAGGTCTGCAATAGTTACACCGTTCACCTTCACATAAAGGGCTTCTTTTCTCAGTCGGGTGCCATTGCAGGTAGGGCAGGTTGTGCGGCCGCGGTAGCGGGCCTGCATCACACGGTATTGCACCTTGTACAGGTTTTGCTCCACCATGGTAAAGAAATCGCGTATCCCGCTCACCTTGCTGTTACCTTCCCACAGCAGTTTGTACTGCGCATCGGTAAGGTCGGCAATAGGTTTGTGTATCGGGAAATCAAATTTAGACGCTGCGCTCATAAAATCTTTCTGCCATTCCTGCATCTTTTCCCCGCGCCAGCATACCACTCCGCCTTCGTATACGCTCAGCCGCCTGTCCGGTATCACCAACCCGTCATCTATTCCCAGCACCTGTCCGAAGCCCTCGCAGGTAGGGCATGCGCCATAGGGGTTATTAAAAGAAAAGAGATTCGGCGTAGGCTCGTCAAATACGATGCCGTCTGCCTCAAACCGGTTATTGAAAGTATGTATGTCCTTGCCATTCACTTCCACGAGGCACTCGCCTTCACTTTCGTAAAACGCGGTCTGTATACTGTCGGCAAGGCGGTGCAGGTCGTCCTCATCCATAGTTGCCTTTACCACTATGCGGTCTATCAGCAGGTTCGCTTTTGACTTTCCTGTCTTCACGGTACCCGCGAGCACATCTTCTATGCGTATCGGCTTTTCATCCACGGCCGGCACATATATACGGCTGAAACCCTTTTGCATCAATATGTTCAGTTCTTCCTCCACGCTGCGCTGGTAGCGTGTTACCAGCGGCACTATGAATTGCACCTTGGTTCCCACAGGTAAGCTCTTCACAAATTCCACCACATCTGTCACCGTATCTTTCTTTACTTCCTTGCCGCTCACGGGTGAGTATGTCTTACCGATGCGGGCAAAAAGCAGGCGCAGGTAATCATATATCTCCGTCATGCTGCCCACGGTACTGCGTGGAGTGCGGGTGGTGACTTTCTGTTCTATGGCTATTGCCGGGCATATACCGTGTATGTAGTCCACATCCGGCTTGTCCATGCGCATCAGGAATTGGCGGGCGTATGCGCTAAGGCTTTCTGCATAGCGGCGCTGGCCCTCTGCAAAAAGTGTATCCATGGTAAGGGACGATTTACCGCTGCCACTCACACCCGTCACCACCACAAATTTGTTACGGGGTATGGATACATCTACATTCTTAAGGTTGTGCATACGGGCACCCTTAATGAATATTTCGTTGCTCATTCCCGTTATGCGGTTATCATCCCCTGTATGATGCTCCACCTCGGGGGCGGATATGCCTTCTACGTGTTTTATAGTTTTTGCCGACTTGCTTTCTTTTGCGGTCGCT
>CAIJNJ010000194.1 GCA_903821975.1 uncultured Bacteroidota bacterium | reverse complement strand
TGTAGCAGATACAACTTATGTTTTTTACGGTAGAGCAGTGCGTGCGGCTTTATATGGTGTGCTATTTGTGATGCCGATAGGTGGTGCAGACATGCCGGTGGTTATTTCATTGCTCAACTCCTTTACCGGTGTGGCTGCCGCGTTTGGCGGCTTCCTTTATAATAACCCGGTAATGCTTACAGGTGGTATACTTGTGGGCTCCGCGGGTACAATTCTTACTATACTGATGTGTAAAGCCATGAACCGCTCATTGAAAAACGTGTTGATAGGATCGTTTGGCGGACAAAAGGCAGGAGCAGGCGGCCCGGCAAAAGAGCAGGGGAACTTTAAAGAAATATCGCTTAATGACTCAGCAGTGCTGATGGCATATGCACAGAAAGTAGTGATCATACCGGGTTATGGATTGGCAGTTGCCCAGGCACAACACGTATGTCATGAATTGGAAAAGGTGCTGGAAGAAAAAGGTGTGCAGGTAACATATGGCATACACCCTGTAGCAGGCCGTATGCCCGGGCATATGAACGTATTGCTGGCAGAGGCAGATGTGCCCTACGAAAAGCTGCTGGAAATGGAAGATGCTAATGACCAGATGGGCACTACAAATGTTGTACTTATACTTGGTGCAAACGATGTGGTAAATCCCGCTGCAAAAGAAGATCCGTCGAGTCCCATATTTGGTATGCCGATACTGGAAGTGGAAAAGGCAGAGCATGTGATTGTTAATAAGCGCAGTATGAAACCTGGCTATGCGGGAATAGAAAACGAGCTTTTTTTCAGGCCAAAGACCTCGATGCTTTTCGGGGATGCTAAAAAGGCATTACAATCGCTGGTGAGCGAACTGAAACAGATGTAAGTTTTGAAAATTCCAAAGATAAAAATCCAAAAATCCAGGGAAGCATCAAATTAATTAGTTTATATTTTAATGCATAGTGTGGGTTTTAAGGTGGCGATCTTCAAAAAAAGCTGAAATTGAAAAATTTAACTAAATTTATGCCATGTTAAGTAAGAAAAGCGGTGTGATCATTGCAACCATTGTTGCTTTGTTTTGTTTTATATCGGTAGTTTATATATCGTCGTGTACCAAACCCGGTAAAGGTCCTACCTGTGATAATGTTCATTGTGAGAACGGGGGCTATTGCAGTGTAGACACAAGTTTCAATGGTACGCGATATAATCCGGCTCTGGTACACTGTAACTGCCCGTCCGGTTTTGAAGGCCCGAATTGTGCAACAGTATCTGCAGCCAAATTTTTAGGTACATGGGATGTGAAACAGACAATAATAGGCAGTGATACAGCGAAATTAGTCGGCTATGACACAACTTATACTGTATTGCTGGAAGCAACACCTACACCGACAACATTCATGATCGTGAACCTGTGCGGAGATATTTACTATAATGACGTGGTATGTAGTATAGACAGTGGTAATACCAGCTTCTTTACAATAGATTCGAACTCTGCATTTCATATGATATTTGATCACTTTAAGCTGACCCACAACAGCAGGGGCGCTATTGCAGCCAATGATTCATCTATTTCGGCAACCTTGTTTACAAGGCACCTGAATTATAATGTAAACTGGCAGAACGATACCCTGCAATTGCTGCTGACACCGCACCAGAATTAAGGTCGGATACAAAAAATACCCTGAAATTGCTGCCGTAAATAATACAGGAATGTATTATTAAAATATTAAGCTGATGTGCTGAATATTTTAAAATAGGGGCAATATCAAAGTAAGGTGCAGAAATCAGGAAAATAATTTGTAAAACCAAATTAGTTATCTACTTTTGCAATCCCATTTCTAAATGGGGATGAAGTTCTTTTACAAAAAAGCCACTTTAGCTCAGCTGGTAGAGCAACTGATTTGTAATCAGTAGGTCGCTGGTTCGATTCCGGCAAGTGGCTCCGGTATTTTGAAAATTGAGATAGCCTGCTATATGGAATAGCGCTGTCTAAATGGTAAAAAAAGGGGCGTATTCCACAAGCGGCCAACGTGAGCAGACTGTAAATCTGCCGTCTTTCGACTTCGGAGGTTCGAATCCTTCTGCGCCCACCATTTTAATACGTGCAATAGAATGACCGTATTACGTATGGTTATTCTGCCAGGGTTTTCAAAATTGACCTGCGAAAGCAGGAAGGAAATTAAGCAAGCGGGAGTAGCTCAGTTGGTAGAGCAACTGATTTGTAATCAGTAGGTCGCTGGTTCGACTCCGGCAAGTGGCTCTGGCTATTTATGATTCACGATATATGA
>CAIJNJ010000193.1 GCA_903821975.1 uncultured Bacteroidota bacterium | reverse complement strand
CAGGAAGTAATGCTTCATGAATTTTTCGGCGCGGACGTTCGGCTCGGAATCCTTATAGCCCATCAGCCCGGCGATTACGGGCTGGCTGTCGAACGATAGGCGGTCATTCACACGGCCGGCGAGGAAGTGCAGGTGGCAGCGTACCGTCCAGAAGAAATGCTGGGCTTTTTTGTTGGCATTTCAGATCCATAGCATTACTTTTATTTTGTCCGTTTATTATACCCGATAAAACAAGATATGGCTACCCCAAAAGAAAGGTTGAGAATATTCATAAGAGGCTGCCTCATTGGATATGCGGTAATAATAGTAGGGTTTGTTGCTATAAAAATGGGAGTCCATGTCCTAGCTACGCGGACCAAAGGGCAGGTTGTTGCGTTAAGAGCTGTATCGGGCGGCGGTAGTTTCAGGTCATCCTATGGCGCCGAGGTTTCTTATGGCGAATCACCCGTAGTGTCTTATACACTGCCTATTTCAAATAAACACATAGAAAATGACGATGTTGGCTTTTTCGATGGTTCATACACTATCGGCGACAATGTTGATATATTTTACTATCCATGGTCGAAAGAAGACGCAAAGCTTTACAACTTCAGCAATTACTGGCTCAATATTTCTACGATAATGATCCTAATACTCATCTTCGTGGCGTGGACAGGAGTTAACAATCTGCTCAACATGAAAGATGATGAAGAAATCAAAATCCCGATTGAACCGATCCCATAACTTCAGTGTACTTAATAATTCCGAGGTTCGAATGGCATCTTCGGTTATCGGTAGCCGAAAACGTCAGTGAAGGAGAACAATTTATGGAGAGCGAAAGAAACAGAGCGATAAGCGTTGTAGCTTTCGCTCTTTGTTTTTGCAGTAAATCGGTAGCTGAGATCACATGACTACCACCAGGCGGTGACCATCAGGCACATCCATATCCCAAAGGTTATTTATGTCCTTCAGGTTGATGTTTGTTGTCTCTACGCTCAGCTTGCCAGCTGCTGCCAGCTGAAACATCTCCGGCAGAATTTCTGTAAACAATGTGCGCATTTCATTCCTTGTCCAGCTGCCGAGGCCTGAGCCTGTTAGCTGCAGATTTACGCTCCTCAAATTTTCTGCTGATAACTGGATCTTGTCCCCGGTCATGCTGCCAACGGAAACAAAACGGGTCCTGTTGGTAAATGAACCATTGCCTTTTAAGGCAGAGAGCAATAGCTCCGCAGTATGCCCCCATAAATAGTCAACAATGACATCAATAGGTGTGCTCTTATGTATTTCCTTTACCTGCGCCACAAACTGCTCATCTTCCTGTTTCAAAGAGATAACCTCATCAGCACCGAGTGTTAACAGCTTTTTCAGTGATCCGGGGTTTCTTCCGGTTGCAATTATTTTTCCGGCGCCACAGTGCTTTGCTATTTGCACAGCCACCCGGCCGGTGAAACCCGTAGCACCGTTTATCAGCACGGTATCGCCGGGTTGTATACCTGCCCTGAAACGAAGCGCCATAGCCGCACCGGCGACAGCGTTAGGCAATGCGGCTGCCACGGCATCATCTATCCCTTCAGGCAAAACCACCATTCTGTCCTTTTCTATTACAGCCTTCTCTGCAACCATGCCGCTGACACCGAGGGCGAACACCCGCGTACCATCGGCAAGAATGCCTACACCGTCACCGCCAATCACTTTCGCGTTTGCTTTGGTTTCACTACTGGAATAGTGCGTGCCTTTTGCTACACCTTTATCAAAGTGTTTAATAGCCGAGGCCTTTACAGTAAGTAATAATTCATCTTCATTCTGTACCATAGGATCGGGAAAATCCACATACCGGGGCATTTCACCTTTATGATAAATAACTGCGGCTTTCATTTTTTTTTGAGGATTATTTATTGAAAATATCATAATACTCTTTAAAGACAAATATTCTATTCCTTCTGTTTCCGGTAATTTCATGTAGTATACCCGCCCTCGTAAAATCATCGATTAGCTTGTATGCAGATACATTTGACAACCCGGTAAATTTCATAACATCATCAATGTCTGCAATAGGCAACATAAATAATTGATCGAGCAATATTTTTGCAACCTTAACTTTCTTTCCCATTGCATAAATACGTGTCTCTTCTACTTCCTTTTTTAATGCCAATATAGCTTTAAGACCATTTATAGACGCACTGGCTGTGGTTTCTACACCTACGAGAAAAAATTTAAGCCAATGCAACATATCATTGTGCGTCCGCACTCTTGTGAGATTATCATAATACAGCGCTTTATTTTTTTCGAAAAAATCTGAAAGATATAATACCGGCTTTCTTAAAACATTTTGAGATACCAGGTAAAGTGTGATCATAAGACGACCAATACGTCCGTTCCCGTCCAAAAAAGGGTGTATCGTTTCAAATTGATAATGCGCCATTGCTATCCGTAATATGTGTGGCAAGCCGCTCTGATCATTGTGCATAAGGTTCTCCAGGTCTCCCATCAATGCCTCAACCTCTTCATGAAACGGCGGAATATAGCTGGCATCCTTAATAGATGCGCCTCCTATCCAATTCTGGCTTCGCCTGAATTCTCCCGGCATTTTATGTTTGCCCCTGACCCCATCTAATAATATAGCATGTGCCTCTTTTAATAATCTTGAGGAAAGGGGCAGCTCGCTTAGTTTTTGTACCGCTCCATTCATTGCTTCAATATAATTATTTACCTCTCTCCAATCATCTCTTAATTCGGGCTGTACGTCTTTTTCTTTCAATAAAGCCTCCTCCATGTTGGTTTGGGTCCCCTCTATTTTACTCGAAACTGTTGCTTCTTTTACAACATGCATTCTGATAAAATGATCAATATTCGGAACCAATTCAGAAAAAGCATTTAACTCCCCCAAACGGAGTGTAGCGACATCAATCAATTTTGTCAGCTCAACATCTTTCCAGCTATATGTCTGGTTAACCTTTTCCGGAATAAAAGAATAAAAATCAACACTTTTTTGTTTACGACCTGCTTTAAATTGTTGTAAATCCATACCCGATTATTTTCAAAGTAAAGTTAATTATAAAATCTCATAGTTAAGTTTAATGGCTTAAAGTTAATTATGTGGATTTATAGTTAAGGATGAGGATATATTTAAATATAAAGCAAAGTCCGCATGTGTTGGTACGAAGTGAGACACGTGAGACACTTCGACCAGTAGGGAGTTCACTTTTTGTTTTTATTGCTGTTTTAACTCATCCATTAACTCGAGAAATTTATACGCGTCGACTTTAGATTTGAACACTTGCCAATAACCAGAAGGGCCTCTTGTTTCACCATCGTTAGACATAAAACATGGTATATTATTTGGGCATGACATTTTCACATAGTTGCCTTTTCTCTTTCCAATTGACTTTCTAGAATATCTAAAATCCATTCCTCCGGGCAACGTATTTTTAATCTCCCAATAGCCTCTTTCCTTATCAATATATACCCTACTTGATGTGTCTGATTTCTTCAGAAGTTTTTCAAATCTTCCTTGTAACTCGGCATTTTGACCAAACGATTTAAATGTAAAAGATACAATAACAAAAGAAAATAGCAGTGCTTTTACCATGATTAGTATTTAAGTAGTTATATTCGATTTTACATTCAAAGTAGTTAAACTTTCTTAT
>CAIJNJ010000192.1 GCA_903821975.1 uncultured Bacteroidota bacterium | reverse complement strand
TTAAATACCGCACCGAGGCTAAGAAGCTCACCAATACACTCAGATCGGTTTGTTTTACCAAAACATCTGCTACCGTAAAAGAGGTAACACAGCTCAATGTGATCACCGATGCCATCTACCGTGTGCGCACCCTGGTGAATGAACCGCTCAATTTCTTGTCTGCCGAGCAGCTTTCGAAAGAAATAACAACGCTTGGCAAGGAAGCAGGTTTTAAAGTGACCGTGTTCAATAAAGCCCGTATAGAAAAGGAGAAAATGGGCGGCCTTTTATCGGTAAACAGGGGCAGCATACAGCCACCTACTTTTACCATTATGGAGTATGCGCCCAAAAAAGCGCTGAACAAAAAACCAATAGTGCTCGTTGGCAAAGGTGTTGTATACGACACAGGTGGTTTGTCACTCAAGCCTACGCCTAACTCCATGGACCGCATGAAAAGCGACATGAGCGGCGCTGCATTGGTAAGCGGCACTATGTTCGCGATAGCGAAACTGCAGTTACCGCTGCATGTAATAGCGCTTGTACCTGCAACAGACAACAGGCCCGGCGAAGAAGCTTATGTACCCGGTGATGTAATAACCATGATGAGCGGCAAGACCGTGGAAGTGCTGAACACAGACGCGGAAGGCCGTATGATACTGGGCGATGCGCTGCATTGGGCAAAACAATACAAACCTGAACTTGTTCTCGACTTTGCTACGCTTACCGGCGCGGCATCTGCGGCTGTGGGCGAACATGGTATCGTATGTATGGGCAACGCTGCCGATGAAACGAAAAAAGCGTTTCGTGAAAGCGGTTTCCGCCAGTATGAGCGCCTTGTGGAATACCCTATGTGGGACGAATATGGCGACCAGATAAAATCAGACATTGCCGATATCAAGAATGTTGGTGGTGCTACAGGCGGCGCAATTACCGCCGGCAAGTTCCTGGAGCATTTTATCGACTACCCATGGATGCACTTCGATATCGCAAGCGTATCTTTCGCAACTGCGAAGAAAGGATATATACCCACAGGAGGCACCGCATATGGCATGCGTATGCTGCTCGATTTCTTAATGCACTATGGCAAAGCATAAGAAATTGTACACTTTTTAATTTGAATAACTTTTAGGTTTTGACTTTTAACTTTTAACTTAATATGCAACACGAAAAACCGGTTATCGGCATTACCACAGGAGACCTTAACGGCGTAGGCACTGAAGTGATCATAAAAACATTTTCAGACAGCCGTATGCTCGATCTGTGTACGCCTGTCATCTTCGCTTCCAATAAAGTGATCAACTATTATCGTCGTATCGTAAGGGAAAATACATTCAACTTTTCCAGCACCAAGGACCTTACAAAGCTCAATCCCAAACAGATCAATATCTTCAACTGCTGGGATGAGGAAGTGCCGATCCAACCCGGCGTGCTCACTGATGCCGGCGGCAAGTATGCCATACGCTCGCTGATGGTAGCTACCCAATGCCTGAAAGATGGCCAGCTCGATGCGATCGTCACTGCGCCTATTCATAAGAGCAATACTAACATACCCGATTTTCCGTACACAGGCCACACGCCTTACTTTAAAGATAAATTCGGCGCTAAGGATGTGCTGATGATCTTGTATAGCAAGAATATTCGTGTGGCGCTTGCTACCGAGCACATACCTATTTCAAAGGTCGCTGCTTCCATCACAAAAGAATTGTTGCAGTCAAAGCTGGCAATACTTAAAGAAACACTGATAAAGGATTTCGGGATCGATAAACCAAAGATCGCCGTGCTGGGCCTTAACCCGCATGCGGGTGATGAGGGGCAGATAGGCAATGAAGAGCAAACCATCATAAAACCCGTGATCGACGCACAAAAACAAGGCGGCAACCTCGTATTCGGACCATACAGCGCAGATGCTTTCTTCGGGCATGGCAGCTATACCGAGTTCGATGCCGTGCTGGCTATGTATCACGACCAGGGACTAGTAGGATTCAAAACACTCGCACAGGGCGATGGCGTTAACTATACCGCCGGCCTCCCTATCATCCGTACTTCACCCGATCACGGTACCGCCTTCGATATTGCAGGTAAGAACATCGCAGACAACACCTCCTTCCGCGAGGCGGTGTATCAATGCCTCGATCTCCTCAACCAGCGCAGGGAATATGCCGAAAACACC
>CAIJNJ010000191.1 GCA_903821975.1 uncultured Bacteroidota bacterium | reverse complement strand
TGCCCATCCTTTAGTGGTGTTACATCAAGAGAGACAAAGAAGGCGCTGCCGTCCTTGCGTACATAGTGCCACTCCATATTATTACCCTGGCTCTGCTCAGCCGCAATCTTAAACACATCAAATCCGGGCTTTACTTTTCTGCCGGTGATCTCAGATAATTCCTTCGCTTTTTGTTCCAGCTCATTTTGCAGATGAAAACCGGCAAGTGACATTTTATTTACGACCTCAGCCGCTGCGTATCCCAACAAATTTTCTGCTGCAGGATTAAAGAACTGGATCACCCCCTCATTGTCACAAACAAAAATAATAGCCCCGGCATGGTTCCAGATGTTGTTTAGGAAAGTATTTACTCTTTCCAACTCCGCATCTTTGCGCTCGGTTTCCTTTATCTGGCTGCCTAATTGCGCTACTGTTAACGCCAGTGATTGTGTTCCTTCTTTAACCTTCTCTTCAAGATGGGCGTTCAACTGAACGATCGCCTGCTCTGTCTCCTTCCTTTGGGTAATATCATTTATGAATGCCAGTGAATAGCTTTCCTCTCCGATCTTATAATGCCCAAGGCTCACCTCGACCGGAAATTCAGAACCATCTTTTTTCAAACCGGAAAGTTCCATACCAAGCCCCATTGGCCGGCTGTGCGGATCGGCACTAAACCGCTCCCGGTGACCAACGTGTTTCTTTGCATACCTTGTGGGGATCAACACCTCTACCTTCTTACCGATCAATTCGCCCTCGTTATATCCAAACTGGTGTTCAATATACTTATTCGCCATCTGTATCTCACCTTTTGCATTTGTGATGAGAATACCGATACTGGCATAATTAAATAATGCCTCAAAGGTGTCATTATTCAAAGTAGTGAATGGCATGCCTAAATATATATCAATTTTACCACTTATTAATGACTCTTCAATATTTTGCTGATCTCTGTCACCCATAAATATAAAAAAACAAATTTAACTGGTAGGAAACAGCCAAAAGATGACCTTCGTCAGGAAAAAAGGTGTTTGGGGTCACTTTTTGTGGCAACAGGAGTGGATACCGTTTTGTGCTACGACTACTTTCGGGCTCAGGTAGGGGATACCGAGATTCATTCCTCTTAATACAAAAAGGCAACCAAAAGAAAATACAATTATGGGAACAAGTTTCTTGACATGGCTACCACGCAAAAAACGGATCTTGTTCTTCAACAATGAAATACTGACGAGCATGGGTAAGGTGCCTATTCCGAAAAAGTAAATAAGGCCAATAGCCTGAGCCGTAGAATTAACCGTCATTGATGCAGATAATGCCATATAGACGAGGCCACAGGGAAGCAATCCGTTCAATACTCCCGCAGTTGTGATGGCCGCAAAACCGGGCTTCCCGATAACCTTGCCAAGTTGATTTTTCACAAAAGCACCCCAGGGCAGCTTTACCTGCAACAAATGGTTGGAGAAAAAGGACAGAATACCCGTCAACAAGAGAATACTTCCAAGTATCACAGAAATGTATTGCTGGATCGTGGGATTAAAAAGGTTACGAAACGAATGTAATACCAACGCCAGTAGTGCATATACTGAAATGCGACCCGTATGGTATAAGACCATAGCCAGCACCTTCTGCGCTCCTTTAAACATTTGAAAAGGCATGATCCAGACAATAGGCCCGCACATACCCGCACAATGCAGGCTGCCGGTAAAGCCCATAAGTAAGGCCATTATGATAACAGATGCGCTCATCAGGAGTGTAATAAGATCTCAGATTCCTGGTAATAATTTTTACCTGCGACAGCACAATTGATTTTAATGGTATACCGGGTGTCGTGCAATAAACTGCGCGAGATCGTAAAACTATTATTGTCTGTATTTATTTTAAAATCCTTATCCCATGCTTCATTTACCGGCGAGTAGAATAAAATATTACCGGATAGCGCTTTGTCTTTAAATTCAGCCGGAAAACTTATTGTCACAGAATCCTTGTTTGCATGAATGGATACTGCCTCTGACAAGCCAGCCTGGTTCTTTGCCGCATCCAGTGTCTTCTGGAAGGCAATCTCATCATCATAATAAGTCTTTGACACAAGGTCAAATTTTTGACGGTTGCTCGCTACTACAAGCGAAACCATCAACACCACAAATCCGCCATACAACAGTGCGACCTTCCATCCCCATCCTATTTTCATATTTTCAGTTTTAATAGTTATCAATTACCATTAAACGGGCCCAGGAAAGAAGTAGTTATAGTGCTGATCTTCTTACCGCCCTCATACACTCCTATTTTTATCGGTGTTTTCCTGCCCTTAACATCTTCATTGTTCACATAGATAAACATAGTTCCCGTTACTGTTCCGTCTTTAGGTATCACCAGTTTTGTCTCGCCTACCAGCTTAATGTCTCCGTTAAAATTCTCCGGCTTAAGTATGATCTCTTTGTCCTTAAACGTTTTATTAAGGAGCTTGTAATTGTACAGGTTGCTCATCTGGTGGTTAGGCTGCTCCTGGTATAACTGCCCCGGTGTTCGCAACAATGTAACCCCGATATCCGTACGACTTGCCAGCAACCATACCAATACACCAAGCAAAAGGCACATCACTATGCTATAGGCTTTCATTCTCCAGGTAAAACGCCATGGCCTTTTTTTAGCAATATTATTCTCTGATGCATAACGAATAAGTCCCGTAGGCAACCCTACGGCATTCATCATCCGGTTACAGGCGTCTATGCATGCGGTGCAATTAATACATTCTAACTGTGTACCGTTGCGTATGTCTATACCGGTGGGGCATACTTTTACACACTGCTCACAATCTATACAATCACCAATAGTACGCTCTTCATTTTTATGAAATTTACCGCGCTCTTCGCCACGTTTATAATCATATGCCACGATCACAGAATCACGATCAAGTAACACACCCTGCATACGGCCATAAGGGCAAATCACCGTACATATCTGCTCTCTCATCCACAAGTAAACAAAGAAGAATATAGTGGTAAAAACAGCCAATGCAATAAAGCTCCCTATATGTGCAAAAAAAGGCTCTCTTATCATCTTATCCAGTTCATCTGCACCGATAACATAAGCCAGAAAGGTATTAGCAATAATAAAACTCAACAGCCAGAACGCGATCCACTTACTTAGTTTTTTGGTCACCTTATCTACATTCCACGGACCCTTATCCAGTAGTTTCTGCTCTGTTCCATTTCCTTCTATCCAGTATTCCACCTTGCGGAACACCATCTCCATAAAGACGGTCTGCGGGCACGCCCAGCCACAAAACACCCTGCCAAAAACCACGGTAAACAATGCGATGAACACGATAAACACCACCATACCCAGCGCGAATATGAAGAAATCCTGTGGCCAGAATATCTGGCCGAAAAGGATGAATTTACGCTGCAGTACATTGATCAGGAATAACGGATGTCCGTTATATTTCACAAACGGCAGCCCGAAGAAAACCAGTAAGTATAATGCAGTTGCCCATTTACGAAGTTCGTGCAATCTCCCGGAAGGCATCTGTGGGTATACCCATATCCGCTTACCAGATTTGTCTACAGTAGCTACTTTATCTCTAAACGACGCG
>CAIJNJ010000190.1 GCA_903821975.1 uncultured Bacteroidota bacterium | reverse complement strand
TTCTCAGAAATCTTGTATGCGGCACGCGCCATAGCACTGCCACTATGCACCGTATCATTAGGCATAAGCATCTTTGCACCTTGCTGTGTTAAGTATCTGTAATTATCTATCCCGTACAGTCCGTATGCATTCACGGAAAAATACCATCCGCTCCGCGATATACTTGCATTTAAGCCGCCCATTATCCGGCTAAAGCTCCCTCCACCCATATTAACTGATAACCTGCTGCTGTCTGAAACAAAAAATGGTGCTTCGTTTTCCAGCAACAACGCCCCGCCTACATTACCACTGCCTAACAACGCAGCAGATCCCCCATACACAATATCTATTTTATTCGCGGCGAATACCGGCAGCATAGAAACATCCGCAATACCCAGCGCCGCATTTTGTATAGGCACACCGTTCCACAACACTGCAGATTGGGCGGCAGATGCGCCCCTGAAGCTAAGCGTAGCAAGCCCGTTAAACCCATATGACTTTACAAATACCGGTTCCTGCTGCGATAAAAGATCAGCAATATTTTGTAACCTGTATTGCTGCAACGTAACAGAATCGATAGCCTTTGCTTTCTGTCCCGGCGAAAAGTTGTTTACCCGTGTATCTGCTGATACCTTGTGCTTACCACGCACCTTTATTTCGTGCAATGTAGAGTCTTTGTCAGTCTGCGCAATGACAAAGTCGGTCTGCATCATTAATGACGCTGATACAAATACCACTTTTTTTATAAAGCCTTTTATGCGCAATGTCATTAAATTAACTATTCATCAAAATAAAAATGCCCCGGCCCAAGGCCTACGTTAAAACTATTTTGCAGTGTCCCATCTGCACGATATACATATACACTTCCTTTCTGAACGAATCCTTTGGGGTCGCCAACATAAATATTCCCGGTCAGGGGATCTGTGCCAAGCGCCCAGAAATATTGATATTGTTTTGCTGCCACAAACGGTTGTACGGGCAATGTGAGGCTGTGTATATCCATACGGTAAATGCCGTTATCGGTAATGCCACCGTTCTGGTTAGCTTCAATAAAATAAAGTGTATCCTTTGTATTGTTAAATACAGGTCGTACGGTATTTGCATCGGCAGGAAACCAATAAGATGCCAGCACTTCTCCTGTCGATGGATCAAGCCGCGTCAATGTTGCTGTTTTGCCGTCATATTGCTCACCTGCAAGCACCCACAGCATTTGTTCTTTATCCACTAATGCTTCCTGCGGAGCATAACCCGCCACTTTAAAAGTGTGAATGATCTTATTTGTAGTTACATCAACCTGGTAAACGTTATTGCTTGCTGTATCCCACGTGCAGATAATGGCAGTGTTATTATACAGGCACATACCTTCCGGGTTCTGGCTGGGGAAGGCGATCGTATCCGTCACCTGCAGTGTTTGCGGATCTATAACATACACTTTATTGCCGTACAGGGCAGACACATACGCCTTTGTGGCAGTAATAGGCAATATATACCTTGGCTTCAGTATATTGATCACACCTGCAAGCTTTCGGTTATCAGAATTTATTACAACTACTTTATTAGAATTATTGACACAGAGAAAAAATTGGTCACCAATACGCTGCATACTCTGAAATACATCGCCAAGGGGCTGGTTGTTGGCATTCATGTACAAATCACCAAATACACTATCATGCAATGGTTCATATGCATATAATGTGGCATCGCCTGTGCCAAAATTACCCTCACATACTATGTAGACATTACCTGTAGCACCGGGCAAATTATTATTGATTGCAGGTGGCTTATCTTTTTTACACGATACAAGCCAGCAGCACAATACCAGGATCAGCGCTTTGTAACTTTCTCTACCCATTTGTTCCCGTTAGCATCGCATAATACAAGATAGTACATCCCCGCCGGGTACTGCGCCACAGATATAGCACTACCGTTACCGGGCGACACAGATTGTTGCAGAATATTCCCCGTTACAGAAGTAAGTGTAGCATTGAGTCCGCCGGGCATCGCTCCCTTTATCGAAACAAATATATTATCGGTGGCAGGGTTTGGAAATACTGTTACCGATACATTACCCGGAAGTGTTTTCACCTCGGTAATACCCACTTCATTGATAAGCCCCACAGCATCAAGGTCAAAACCACCGGAAGGAAATGCCGTAGGATATGGATCATTGATCACTCTGCCCGCACTATCGTGCGATGAATGCCCGTTGATATCGCCTACAACGTCAATCAAGCGTACATGGGTGACATTATTTACATCAAGCCCAGGGATACCCGATAATTCATCCAGGTCAAAGGGTGTGCCGTACATAGCAATGTATTTTCCGGCAAGATTGTTAAGGTTACTTGCTGTAACATAATCGGGATTGCCTAGCTGTGTATTAAATTGCGTGAGCGACGTAGCAGGGAAACGGAAATAATTTACCCCGTCTGAGCTCACCTCTACAAAAGCAAGTTCCAGGAATGCCTGGGAATCATTTGAAGTATTCAGGAATCCATTTTCAAATACCGCAAAGTCCGGCCCACCGCCATTATAGATCGGATGCGTAAAAGTAACTACCGATATACCGCTATCTCCAAGGCTTACAGCATATCCATCCGCGGGCCCGATGGCCAGACTGCTGTCGCCGGATGATGCATAACCCAATGAAGTATCTGCTATGTTCATAAAACCACGCTGAACATTGCATTGCGTAGCCCACCCCACAAACACACTGCTGGAAGCGCTTATAGCGGTACTCCCCGGCAAGCCGGCCTGCGGCGCATATTGTGCATGCGCTGCAGTAATTAAGAAGTAAAAAATAAAAAATAAAAATGCTTTCATAAATCTAATAGAGGTGTCCCACACTTTGAAAGTGTGGGACACCTGTTATTTATTGTTTCACAAATTTCGTGGTCACACTCTTCCCGCTACCCATCAATTGCAGTGTGTACATACCTGCAGCCAATGCCGAAGTATTTATTTCAACATGACGGCCCGTAACATTGTACACACCCAAAACATTCCCTGTCATATCCATTATCGATACCTGCTGCACTGTATCATCTGTTATATCAACATACAATGTATTCACAGCCGGGTTCGGGTATGCTTTCGCCATGTATTGTGAAGGTATATTTTTCACAGCAACATCGCCTTCATTGGTTGTGAAGTTATCCATGCAAAAGTACGCTGGCGTATTCATCCCAAAAGAACCATTATCAGTCGAGGTAAGCTGGAACTGCAGGCTGTCCACATGGCCTAATGATGATAAGTTTACCCACTGCCAGTTTTTCACAATGTAGTTCATACTACTGTCAGTGAAACGGTAATCTGCGAGATAAAAATTCACACTGTCTGTGGTCAATCCTCCTGCGGTATAACCTTTCACTGTAAGTAAGAACCAGTCGCCATCATGAAACTTACGGGCGAAGGCATCTCCGCTTCTAATGCTGTTATAAGCATAGGTACTGTTGGTAACGTAAAAACCACTCACAGGCTCCCCTATCGCTGCCCCTATGAGGCTAAGGTTCATAGTATTGGTAAATGTAACCGGGCTATAACAATATGCCACCGCATACTGGGCAGACACATTATATCCTATTGCAGTCTTCGCAGCATATTGATTGCCGAAGCCACTGGTAACACTATCCGTCATATTGGAATAAGCAAACCCATAGCTCCAGAAAGAATAACCACCCGAAGTATCATAAACACAGGGGAAGTGAGCGAGCCCGTCATTAAACCCCACATCCGTCCCTGGAGCAGAATAATTGACATAATACGTATCCGCTACTGGGAGTGCGGGGCTTTCGAATGTGGCCACTGCCTGGGCCATCGCTGTTGTACTGAGTACAAGAGCTGAAAATAACAATGTAAATGTGCGCATATAGAATTGGTTTTTAAAACAATTTCATCATGCAGCAATGGGTAAAAAATCAGATACAGAAAAAAACAGGGGTTGAGGCTGCCTTTATCTCACCTGTGCTTTTGGTCCCGAAAGCAGCGATAAGCATCCCATCCCGATAACTATCGGGACCGGGATTGAAAACAAAGGCAGGTCTTCTGACTTGCTCCACCCTTCTGCGGCCTTCCCGCCCTTCATCAGGACAGTGGCTAACAGGAAGCAAAAAGGCTTTTTGCGGAGCTAACAGCATCGGGTAATGTCCGGGATTTTCACCTGGTTCCCTTTTCATCCCGACCATAGGTCGGGAAACCGTTGTTGATGCAAAAGTATAAAGTAAAAACGGAAACCGCCAAATTATTTTTAAACCTATCTGAAATGTCACATGCTCAGGCCTAAAACAAAACTGGTGAAGCTGTGCTTCACCAGTTAAAACCACAGAGAAATATTTATTGCATTTTATCCACGCATTTTTTCGAGTATATCATTTAGCGTTTTAGCTTCCTCATCACTTATCTTCACGATATCTTCCATAATCTCATCCACTACCTGTCGGGCAATATCTATAACCGATATGCCCTTATCAGTAAGTGACACCAGGGTTTCGCGCTTATCTTCTTTTGATGTAGTGCGCTTCACCAGTTTTTTTATAACGAGGCGGTCTATTATACGTGGCACATTTGAGTTGCGCTCTACTATACGCGATGCAATATCCTTCACACACATCTCTCCCGGGTGGCTGCCCCTGAGGATGCGGAGCACATTATGCTGCTCCATGGTAAGGCCCTGCGTTTTGAACACGGCACTGAAACTGGTTTTTAACCAATATGCCGTATACAGCATATCGATGGTAGCCTTGTGCCGCTCATCAGTAAACCGATTTGATTTTATGGCCTCTTCCAGTTTCATACTGTAAATATATGTGGATACATTTATATTTTCTATTCGTTTTTGTTATTTAACGATTGTACGCCCTTAAATATTATCCCACAGGACCATTGCTGTGATAAAGTGCTGCGTTTTTTATCTTGGCTTTTAGTTATATATTAGCACAAAGAAAACACGCTTGTTCCCTCAAACTCTTGCCCTGAGCATCTTCCGCCCTGCCATTTTCCGGCAAATGCTCGTGGTATTAGTTATGCTGCCTTTCGGGCTGCGGGCGCAGGAGCACCAGGAGATCGGTATCAGCGGGGGCATGGCCAACTACTACTGCGACCTGCAGCCAAGCATCTTCCCCACCTATGGCTATAAACCAATGGGCGGCATCATCTACAAGTACTTTATGAACCCCTACATTGGCATCAGAACCGGGGCCAGTTATACCAATCTTACCGCATCAGATGAGCTAAGTAATAATGCCGCCAATAAAGCCCGCAATCTCAGTTTTTCCACCCAGCTGTATGAACTGCATGGCGCGCTCGAGATCAACTTCTTACCCGTCGAGGTAAAGAAGAAACATTGCTCACCCTATATCTTTGGCGGTATCTCCGTATTCTATTTCAACCCTACTGCCGTAGACCCGCAGGGCAATACCGTCTACCTGAAGCCACTCAGTACCGAGGGCGAGGGCCTCTCCATGTACCCTGACCGTAAATCATACAGCCTGGTAAATGTAGCCTTCCCGTTTGGCGGCGGCCTCAAATTCTTCATCGGCAAAACCATTATGCTTGGCTTTGAACTGGGCTACAGGTATACCAATACCGACTACCTCGATGATGTAAGCAAGTCGTATGTGAACCTCAATTCATTGCAGGCGGCTAAGGGTCCGGTTGCAGCGCAAATGTCTTACCGTGGCAACACCGCCCCCGGCTGGAATGGTATCTATCCTAATTACGGCTCACCCCGTGGCGATGCCACTTCCAACGACTGGTACTGGTTTGGAAATCTTACCGTCACTTTCTTTTTCAGAAAACCCGGAGAAACAGGCGAAGTGCTGAAAACAGACTGCCCGAAATTGTTCAAATAGTCGGGTATCAATAAATATCTTGCGTAATTCAATGATACATTTTGGCATCCCTCTTGTGCCCTATCGGGGCTACCGCTTTGTAGCAAAACAATTTCAAAATGGAAATTTTGCCCCGTAGGGGCTACCCAATAGCACGTTGGATACTACTAAACCAAATGGTCTAATACCGTATTTCCATTATGGCCTCGCCGCCGCTCGTGTCAAACGTCTGCCCGGCGCATTGGTACGTTTCGCCATTTACCATATAGGTAATATCGTCAGAGCAGGAATAGGACTGGTTCTTTTTCTCGGTCATGGTCCTGTTGTCATGCGCTGTATTGGTGAGTTTATACTCCCTGCGCGATGGATATAAAACTATCAGCAAGTCGGTGGTAAAAAGGTCACTGCTGTACGGTGTGTATGGAATGTACTGCTGCTCATACCTGTCTACATAATTGATGTTTGCATTCAGCAGTTTGATGTTCTTGAACGTATCCACCAGCGATATGAAGTTGCTCCCCTTTGCATACTGTACCACCATCGCCATTGTATCCGGTATGGTGTCAGACCCATCCGGTGTGTAGAATTGCAGCTTGTAATGTTTAGGGCTGTAACACGCTATGTTTTTACGACATGCTAAAAACATACCCGAAATAATAATGGCAATAAATAATAATAGAGTGCTTTTCAATGTATATATCACTTTGCAGATCAGGCGTAAATCTACTCAAAATCTGCAATAAGCACTATACTGTTCCTGGTCGGGAATGGTGCTGTCATGGTGAGCCGCGTCGAACCATGACTGCCGAGCAAACTACAACCGTTGAACCATGGCAATTTGAAGCCAATTCCGCCACACTTTATTTTACAAATACCACTACAAAACCATCCCCGATTAACCTTCATTCCTTATTTTCACGCACGAAAACTACCCATGGCTGCACCAACCGAAAAAATACCGTTTACACCCTACCAGAAGTTTGTAATATTCATTCTCGCTGTTACACAGTTCTCCGTGATACTCGACTTTATGATCATGTCACCGCTGGGTGATATGCTTATGAAGGCGCTCAGCCTCAAGACCTCACAGTTCGGGCTGGCAGTGTCTGCTTATGCATTCAGTGCCGGTATCTCCGGCCTGCTCACCGCGGGCTTTGCAGACAGGTACGACCGTAAAAAGCTACTGCTGTTCTTTTATACCGGCTTCATACTCGGCACCTTTTTCTGCAGCGTGGCCAGCACTTATCCGCTGCTCATTGCAGCGCGTATCATTACCGGCCTTTTTGGCGGCGTCATCGGTTCTATATCCATGGCCATCATCACCGACTTGTTCGATATACATCACCGCGGCCGTGTGATGAGCTTTATACAAATGGGCTTCGGGGCCAGCAGTGTGCTGGGTGTGCCCATCGGGCTGTTCATTGCCAACCAGTGGGGCTGGCGCGCGCCGTTCATATTGGTAGCGGTGCTGGCAAGTTGCGTGGCTATAATGATCTTAGTTAAACTAAAGCCTGTTACCAAACACCTGGAGCTGCAGCAAAAGAAGAACGCCGTTCTGCACTTATGGCATACCGTAGCTAAGAAAGACTACCGCGTAGGCTTCACTGCTACCGCCCTGCTATCCATAGGCGGGTTTATGATGATGCCGTTCAGCAGTGCATTTGCTATCAACAACCTGCACATCACACAGCAGCAGTTGCCATCACTCTTCATGGTGTCGGGTATATCATCACTCATCATCATGCCGCTGGTGGGCAAACTCAGCGACCGTATCGACAAGTTCAAAATATTCGCGGTGGCCTCTATATGGATGATGGTTGTTGTGATCACCTATACACATCTTTCAGTAACGCCTATATGGGTGGTCATGATATTCAACGTATGTATGATGATGGGCATTATGAGCCGCATGATACCCGCCGGCGCACTTACCACCGGCATACCCGTCATGCAGGACCGTGGTGCATTTATGAGCATCATGGCATCGCTGCAGCAGATAGCGGGCGGTATAGCCGCGGCATGCGCAGGTATGATCGTGGTGCAGAAAGACAAGCACAGCCCGCTGGAGCATTACGACACCCTTGGCTATGTGATCACCGGCATATCTATAGTAGGTATCTTCCTCGTGTATCGTGTGAGTGTGATGGTGAAACGTAAGCTGCACGAGCAAAAGGTCTAACTAGGATTCGTATGATTTAAGGATGGTAAGATAACCGCATTTTCTGAAAACTGCTGTAATTGCCCCGGCCTTCAGGCCGGGATAATGAAAACACAATTATTCTCGGCTTAAGCCCAAATAAATAACATGGGGTAATTTACAAGTCTATTGCGATTCATATTAATTGCAGTTTATGCCGGTTAATGTTTTGAACGAGGTAAGGTTTTTTTAGATCGCTATGGCAGGCATCTACTTAGCCGGTGGCACATACGCCTTTATCTCTTCTTCAATATCGCCTACATACATAACGGTCAGTTTTTCGTTTACGCCCAGTATGGCCAGGTACTTACCATCCGGTGAGCATTTTACGCCATCTATGTCCCTTTTTATTTTGTAGACAGGTATATGCTTTGAGCCGTTGGCAAGCCAGGCAAATACCCTGTTGTCATTTGATGCGGTGAACATCACCCTGCCGGTATTGTTATAACAAACATCGGTGGTCCAGTGCTTATGGCCTTTTAGTGTTGCCGTTATGGCCCGCTTCTTCAGGCTGAACAGGTATATCTTTTTATGCAGGCTGCCTACAACCATGGATACACCATCGGGCGCTACATCAAAATGCTCCACATTGGCTATCTCATAGTTCTCTGTCTCGGTGCCGGTATTCATGTCGAACATACGCAGGCCGCGGTCGAACCCGGTGATGCCCGCAATAACGGTATGGC
>CAIJNJ010000189.1 GCA_903821975.1 uncultured Bacteroidota bacterium | reverse complement strand
TCGGCCAGGTTTTTAGCAAGGAAGGCTTCCCTGTTTATAAAATAAGCCCCACCGTTTATCAACCCTTCTTCCTTGTATTGTTTTTCTTCAAACGAAGTAATAACGCCGGAAGCATCCGTATTTACCACGCCATACCGGTCAAACTTATGCATCTTCTTTAGCGCAAGCGTAGTTGCCGCATTCTTACTTTTATGAAAAGCGTACTGTTCTTTGAGGTTTACTTTGAACATCGTATCGCCGTTCAGTACCGCCACATCGTCTGTCTCGGCTACTTCCATTGCGGCAAGTATGCCGCCGCCGGTGCCTAATGGTTCAGACTCTATCACATAGTCAAGCTCAAAATCCAGGTCCTGATCTTCCAGCCAGTCTATCACCACTTTATGCTTATACCCAAGCGATAAAATAACACGGGTAGCCTTCTGCTGGTTCACATAATCAAACAGGTATGCAAGAAATGGCTTGCCATTCACAGGTGCCATACACTTAGGGTAGGCGCCTATCACCTCCTTCAATCTTGTACCCAGCCCGCCTGCTAATATGATCACTTCCATTCTAAAGAGTTAAAAGGGTAATTCGTTAAATGGTTAAAAGGGTCCATAGAGTAGCTAATTAGTATTTGGTTTTGAGTTAATCATTTTTTTCAGCCACGCCATATATCCATTCAATATCTTTTCTACTTCAAAAGCTTTTTCTTTGAACTGATTTAATATCTCATCAGAAATATACTTACAATCATAGGCGTCGATAAGTTGATTCATTGTTTCGAATAAAGAACCACGTGCTTGTACGCAAAAATGCAATTGGTCTTTGTAAGTATATCTGCCATACCCTTCTGATATATTGTCATTAATGGATCGGGAAGACCTAATAATTTGATCAACCAACCGATATTTCTCTTCAGCCGGAAATTCTTTAGAAAGGTCAAAAATTGAATTTTTATATTGTCTCGCAACCTTCCATACTTCAAGGTCCGTAAACGATCTATATGTTTTTTCATTTTCCATAGATATCAAGTTACCATTTAACTTTTTACCCCTTTAACCTTTTAACTTTTTAAATACTCCACGAAAAAAGCCCCCGCTCCGTAAACTGGTAGGGCCTGAAATCTCCTCCAAATGATTGTAGCGCGCTCTTCACCGCATAACGTGTATTGGCCGGGCAGTAGAACATCATAAATCCCCCACCTCCGGCACCGGATATTTTACCACCGGTTGCGCCTGCCTTAAGGGCGGCCTCATATATCTCGTCCATATTGGTGTTAGAGATGCCTTTAGCCATCTGCTTCTTATACCGGAAACCAAAATCCAGTATACCCCCTATTTCATGTATGTTGCCTTTCAGCAGCGCTTCTTTCATCATCTGCGCCTGCTCCTTTAGGTGGTGCATGGCATCAATAGATTCTTTGTTCTTATCTTTTACATTCTGGCTCTGCGCCTCTATAATTGTGGAAGAAAGCCTGCTCGTAGCCGTGAAATAAAGCAACAGGTTATTTTCCAGCTCATACAGGTATTCCTGTTTTATCCTCAAAGGATTTACGATCACTTTATTGTCTTCATAAAACTCCATGAAGTTCACCCCGCCGAATGTAGCTGCGTACTGGTCTTGCTTGCCACCGGCCATAGCCAGCTCCACACGTTCTATGTCATAGGCCATCTGCGCTATATCATACTCACCCAGCGGCAGGTTCAGCCACTCCACAAACACGCCCAATATAGCCACCATCAGCGTCGATGAGCTCCCTAATCCCGACCCCGCAGGCGCATCTACAATTGTAGACAACCTGAAACCGGATGGTACAGGTCCATACTTAGCTACGATATGATTGTATGCACCCGTAGCCAGGTCCAGCATACCATCTATAGGCAGTTTTTCACCCAGGCTATAGGATACACGCTCATTCCTGTCTACCGCCTCAATGATTATTTCCGGCACATTGAGCGGCTCGATAGTGGCGTATGCATACAGGGAAATGGTTGCGTTCAAAATAGCTCCGCCATAAAGGTCGCAATAAGGGCTAACATCCGTGCCACCCCCGGCAAGGCCTATTCGCAATGGCGCTTTACTTCTGTAGATCATAATGAGGTAGCTAAATTAGTAAAATTCCTTACTATAAGACCCCATTAAGATACCATGCATCCCAATTTCACAAAAAATTACAACCGCTCCCGTGTTTTACTACCGTATTAATCTGTAAACTTGTATAAAGAAATAAACTAATTATGATCGATCCTGTAACAGAACCGGTTAGTATTGATTCCGTGCATGCCATACAGCAGCTTGTGGGCCAGATGGAAAAGGTGATACGTGGCAAGCGCAAACAGATAGAATTTGTAATTACCTGCCTGCTTGCGGGCGGCCATATACTTATGGAAGACAATCCCGGCACCGGCAAGACCGTTCTTGCACGCACACTGGCACAGTGCATCAGCGGGGAGCGTGAAGGTGAGCATGTGGTTTTCAAGCGTATACAGTTCACACCGGATCTGCTGCCGATGGACTTAATTGGTACGCACATTTTTGACGATATCAATAAAGCATTCATTTTCAAAAAAGGGCCGTTATTCTGCAACGTGCTCCTTGCCGATGAAATAAACCGAGCTTCTCCAAAGGTGCAGAGCGCACTGCTGGAAGCCATGGCAGAACAGCAGATAACCGTAGGCGATACAACACTGCTGCTGGAGCGCCTGTTTTTCACCATAGCCACGCAGAACCCTATTGAAATGGAAGGCACCTATCCATTGCCTGCGGCCCAGCTCGACCGTTTCTATATGAAGATACAGTTTGGCTATGTAGACGAGGCAACCGAGCTCAATATCTACCGCGAATACCTGGACATTGCCCGCAACCTTGTGGAGCTGCAGCAGGTGCTCAGCATGAAGGATATACTGGCCTTGCAAACCATGGCCGGCGAGGTGCATGTGCATGAAGAGATACTGAAAGCCGTAAGCAACATTGTGCGCCATACCCGCGAACATCAGGATATTTCACTGGGCGCATCTACCCGTAGTGGTATCGCGTTCCTTAAGTGCCTGCGTGCATACTCGCTCGTTGCCGGCCGCACCTATGTTATCGAAGACGATGTAAAAGACATTGCCCGCGCAGTGCTGGAGCACCGCCTTGTGTACCGCAACAAAGAAGGCAAACTTAAAGCCCTCGACAGCATCATCAATAAAGAAACAGAGCGGCTTGCAAAACTGAAACTCTTTGCATAATTCTTTCCTGGGCATAGTCGCAGGAAATTATTCAAACAACAAGTGATTATAAAGACCAGACATACACTCCTCATCACTGGCATACTGGCATTGCTGCTGGATGCGCATACTTCTTTTGCGCAAGGGATTAAAATGCAGGAAAAGAAGAAAGCTGCGCCAACCACTGCGGCCCCTGCCATGCCCACGCTGCCACCGCAACTGATGCCGCCGCACCCGCCTGAGAAAATGGCCCAACGCTATTACGACATAGATGCCAAGCGTTCCATATCAAATATAGAGAGTGAGGATGCACTGCCGCGCTCACGCGAGTTCAAGCGAATAGACAGCACTTACTATGTGGGCTGGATGTATGAAGGTGTGTATAAGTACAACCACGCTGCCGATTATATCGGCTTTAAGAACGCCATCATACCGTTGGAACGCGCGTTAGCCCTGCTGGAGCACGACTATGCCAAAGCCCTTTCTACCCGCAGCAGCGATATTCTGGTGCTCTATCCTGTCAGGGTATTACAGGTCGATTACAGTGTGATCGCCTACTACCTTGCGCAGTGCTATAACAACACAGACCAACCCGACAAGGAATTCACCCTGCTGCACCGTGCACTGAAATGGAAATTCCAGATGCAATTCATGCTGGACGCCTATGATATGCTTTCGTGGACCGTGCACCGCAACCGTTTTTATACCAGCGCCAAATACCCTTTCCTTCGTAACTCTATCGATGCCAACGAGCATCTTGCCCAGCTTTACCTCGACTCGAGCATGCGCCAGATACACCAGAACGAGGCGATCAACGAGCCGCTAAAAAAATACTACCCAACCTATGAGCTGCAGGAAAAAGCCGGAGTTTATCATTATAAGAATATCCTCTTCGCTTATTCTTTCCAGATCGATTCTGCTAACCATTATTTCGACCTCTTGCGCGATGCCGGCAGGCTATCGCACAATAACTACGCTACCTTCCGGACAATTTGCGGTGACTTCCGTACAGCAGAGAAGGAATACCGCCTTGCCGGGCTGCAGGACGATGGCAGCGACCACCACCTGCAGGAGTGGGCGTATTACTCCACTATCCTCGATATCTACAAGGCCAGCCCAAAACATGGCGCAGCAATGGCCCGCGATATGATACACATTGCAGGCACTACACCCGGCTATGGCTGGTATAACATTGCACTTGCTCGCTCATTGCTCTACGACGGACAAATAGCCGAGGCAGAGCGCTATGCCGATAAAGCCGCCGACTTCAAGGAACTCCACATAGGCACCACACTGGGGCAGAGCCATTATGACTTTAGCATACAACTGCTGAAACTCATGGGCAAGATACAGTCATGGGAGATGGACCGCTTCGAGCATAGCAACTGGTGGTATAACCCAAAAGTGCTGCTGGATATGACGGGCAAGCTCAGTGAAAAATACCTGCAGCAGTTCCTCATCATCAACCAATTTGCCGATAACCCCGAGCGTGAACGCGTGATCTACAAACTGCTCTCCACCGAGAGCACCGTATCTTGGGATGAGATATGGTACCTCATACACGACTTCAGCGCAGATTACTTTATCAACACCTTCCAGAAAGAAGCAGAGACCGACAAGCGCCCGTACATACGCAAATACTTCGAGTTGTTTGCCACACGGCTACGCATGCAGGAAGGCAAGTACAAAGAAGCAAAACCGGTGCTGGATAAACTTCTCCGCGACCCCAATACAGATACGGATTATGAAAAACTGTTCATAGCCCGCATATTCCAGGCAGAGGCCGAGTGCGCCAAACACCTTGATGATGAAGCCGCAAAGAACGAATGGCTGTACCGCCTCTACCTCACTTACCCGCAGCTTGTACCATATACAGGCATGCCTATGAATATGGTGTTGCACATAAGCGGCGAGGTGGACAAGGCTGTGGAAGAACGCCTCCGTGCCTGCAACATAAACTGGACAACCAACAGCAGCATGCCTGCTCCACAGGCTTTTGTCACATTCTCCCACACCGGCAAGAACAAAGACATCACCTACTATGTTCTCGACAATCGAGGCAATTACATTGTACCCAAACAATCCTTTGCCTGGCAAAAGGCCGACGAGACCGGCACTGCGCTTGCCTATCGCTTATTCAATATCGGTGGCAAAGACCCGAATGAGAACGGGGATAATGATAAAGTGGGACAAAGCCGTACTGCACTTGAATAACACATACGCAATATTTTCGTATCTTTGTAAAAAGTGAAAATTATGCTGTCAGTACCAGGCATATATGACGGGAAGAGTATTTACCCAACAGATGTTATTAACGATCACAGAAAATACAAAGTGATCATAACTTTCGTTGAAGAGTTGGATAATACAGAAGCAGAAGAATTAAATATCCGCAATTTTGGAGCAAACCATACTTCATTGGAATTTTGGAATGATCCGAAGGAAGATATTTACCAGGATTATTTAATTCCCACCAATTCCAAATGACGACCGGCACCAACATACTTATTCCATTCCCTTTTGCCGAACTTACCAATATCAAAGTACGCCCGGCTGTAGTTGTTTCCGCTACTAAAGATAAATACCAGGATCTTATCCTGTGTGCTATCAGTTCTGTTGTACCGGAAAAAACAAGCGCTTTTGAAATCATGCTTCAACCAAATTCAGTCAACAAGTTGCGTGTTCCGTCTATCATTAAAGTAGACCGGATCGTTACCCTAAAAAAAGAAGATATCATTACAACACTTGGTATGCTTAATGAATCTGAGACACGCCAATTTAAAGAGAAATTTAAGCACCTTGTCGACTGATAAAGGATCTATCAAAACCGATACCTTTGCCATATGGACCGCCACATCATTGTACAGCATATTGAAGACAGTGCGCACCACCTCATTATCAGTGTGCATAAGGAAGAGGCGAATACAAAAGAGGCAGGTTTCATCATTAAAAAGTACCTGCAGACCGGCAAGATCTCTCATGCCGAAGAAAAAGCACTTCGCCTGCAAATGGCCGACACCCTGAAGATAGTGGGCATCGTTGTCCCCTTCGTGCTGATACCGGGTGCATCCATCATCATACCCATTCTTATAAAGGTGGCAGGCAAGCATAATATCAACCTGATGCCATCAGTTATGTAGCCCATATTAACTACAGGTAATATTTTACATTTTTTCTTCATAAGAGAATAATTATCTACATTTGAGGCTATAGTTCAATTAACTGAGCGCCTTATGAAACACCTGTATCTTATACTCGTTAGTCTGTTATTGCCGGTATTCCTATACGCTGCTCCCGGGCCTATTCTTGGCGCAGATAGTGTTTGTATTGGTTATATCACTACGTTATCTGATGCCACAACCGGTGGCACATGGGTCAGCAGCAACACTGCTGTTGCTACCGTGAGTGGTGGCAATGTAAGCGGCCTTTCTGTGGGCACTACTACTATCAGTTATACAGTAGGCGGCAGCACAGTTACAGTTGTAGTAACCGTAAACGGCGGCCCCGCAAGCATTACTGGTATGACACCGTTGTTCTGCATGTCACTGCCATTTGATACTATGATGAATGCTACCGCCGGTGGTGCATGGTCTTTAATGCCTAATACAATGGACTCAATATCTCCATCCGGTATGCTGCGCCACCGCACAACGTGCTATGGGTGCAGCGGCGTAGAGAATGTTATTTATACACTTCCTGATGGCTGCAGTGCATATTATGTAGTAACCACTAATCCGGCTGTATCAGCGACCGTCCCTTCCACTATATGCCTTGGCAGTACCTTTACTGCTACCGGGTTTCCTGCCGGCGGTACCTGGAGTTCCGGCGATACGTCCATTGCCACCATTTCGTCTTCAGGCCTCATTACCGGCGACACGATAGGGAATGTCATGATCACTTACATGGGCACGGTAGGATGTGCCGTCTACAATGTCGTAAGTGTGGTAACTCCCGTGGTTACACATTACGTCACCAGCTATGCCGATACAATCTGCAGCGCACCGAAGTTCACACTCTATACCAGTTGCGATATTACCGGCATCATCACGTACTTTGGCGATGGCTCTACCGATACCGCAACGTTTTCAAGCGGCACTACTTCTGTGAATGTGTACCCCCATTATACGCTGCCCGGCACTTACTACGTCACTCAAGTGCTGTATAGCGGCGCGGCGATCGACACCATTTCGTTCTCTTATGAATACCTCTACTGCAGCACGCTGCCCATAAAGATCTTTAACGACAATAATGCCAACTGCATATTCGACAGCGGTGACCATTACAACTACCTGCCCATAGCCGTGCAGGTAGATTCCAACGGCACACCGGTGGATACACTTACCGGCACCAGCGGCATATATTACTTTGCCTACGGCCCTCCCGGCACTATTTATTCTTTCAGCATCATCTCCACGCCCGGCAGCCTTGTAGAGTCTTGCCCGGCATCAAATGTGATCTACGATACCATCACTGCTTATGTGAATACTTACATACCTAAATACTTCGGCCTCACTTGCGCCGGCCTTCCCGGCTATGATCTGTCAGCGCAGGTTACCGGTATCTGCGGCAGGCACCACTCTTTCCACAACATACTTGCGGAGAACTCTTATTGCTCATCGGGCTCTACGGTAGCGCCTGTTGTCACTATGACCTTCAGCCCCAAGTATAACTTCACGAGTGCTATTCCTGCTCCATCATCCATTGCCGGTAACGTGCTCACCTGGAACCTCGACTCCCTCTCGGCCATGTCATCTACGCCTGAGCTCATCGCCACTACATTTGATGTGCCCGGTGCTTATCTTATTCCCGGTGATACCATATTGAGCAAGTACCACATAGGCCCTACCATCGGTGATGTGGATACGTTCAATAACAATGTGATCGTAGTGGACACCGTGAAATTGGGCTACGACCCCAATGAGATGGCTGTATCGCCCGAGGGCTATATCCTTGCAGGTACACACCTGTTATACTCCATTAATTTTGAGAACACTGGCAACGATACCGCTTTCGATATTTATGTGATGGACACGCTGTCTCCCAATGTGGATATACATTCCTTCAAAATAGAAGGTGCATCGGCGGCTATGAACATACTGCAGTTCCAGGCCGGCGGCAACAACATTGTGAAGTTCGACTTCCCGAATATAAACCTGCTCGACAGCAGCCACCACAACCGGTGCGATGGTATGCTTACATTCAGCATCAACACCTACAGCGGCTTGCCGTTCGGTACTACCATCTTTAACCATGCGGGCATCTTCTTCGACGACAACCCCGTGGTGATGACCAATACCGTGGAAGACATCATAGGCACACCGCTGAACGTGACACCTGTGAACACCGCCCTGGTAAGGATATTCCCTAACCCCGCCGATGATGCCATAACCATACAGGTAACACCCGGCACATACACATCATATACCATCACCAACACCATAGGCCAGCAAATGCTGCAGGGCCCGCTCACCGCAGCCAAAACCGGCGTGCATGTAAAACAACTGCCCGCAGGTGTTTACTACATCACCCTTACCGGAGATAATGGTCCCGATAGCTATCGGGAGGTGCAGAAGTTTGTAAAGATGTAACCTATAGAGACATCCCTCCTCGTTTAGGTTTAATATTATGAGCAACGAGCGTTAAGCCGGGAATAAATTTATAGTCTTTCAGGTTCATTGTAACAAATGGCAGATCATACGTAATTGCAGCAGCTGCATTAAGCATGTCCGGTATGCCACATTTATGGCTAAGAACAAAAAAATTTAAACAACTTGCTAAAATGCTTGCTGATTGAATCATCTATGTCCAATGTTGGAAATTTATTCAGACTTCGATTGATCTTTGTAAGATGAGCCTTATCCCTGGCTCCCTGTTGCACTTCCGCCCTTGTAATGGCCGTGATGATCAATTTTTCAACACCAATATCCTCTAAAAACAGAAGTAATTGCGTATTGTTATTAAAATACTCAATGATTGTATCGGTATCACAAAGGATTATATTCTCCTCCATGCTTTTTCCCTTAAGCTCTTAACGGTGACATTTTGTCCCTCAAAAAGACCGGCACTTTTTTCAAAGTCTTCATTGCTTTTGAAGCCTGACTCTCCTATTTTCTTCCGCAATGCCTTATGCAATTTAGAAGTACCGATTTTAATACCTGTTTTCATAAGCCAAAGATACATAATTTTCAAAACCCTAATTATTACGCCCCACCCTAAAGAAAAAACTTTTTTTGTGGATATCTTTTGTGGGTAATGCCTGAGCTATTCCTTTACCAGAGCCAATATTACATTTTTTCTTAAGCCCCATTCACGCCCCATTGTCTGAACTATGATTCACTTGATTAAAGTGATTTTCACGATTGTTATTCTATTGGTGTTTGGGTAAAAAAGACAGTTAATGTCAGATTATATAGCGCCGCAAATTTTATACCGTAAAATGGCAGGAAAAGAAAAAGATATCAACATTTTTTAGCTGAAATACGGGATAAAAAATCTTACATAACATTTATTTGTTTTTCATAAAATAACTGACTTGATATTACGTTAAACAAGAACTTAGTTAATATTAATACATAATGACACCCTCTCCTTTGGAGAGGGCCGGGGAGAGGTCTCTTTTCCTTATCTTTGGGGAATAGGTTTTAGATATAAAAAATAGTAAATGAAGCGTTTAGCGATATTGGGGTCTACGGGATCAGTGGGCACACAGGCATTGGAAGTGGTGGCTGCCCACCCGGAGCTGTTTGAGGTAGAGGTGCTGAGCGCACACAACAATGCCACACTGCTTATAGAGCAGGCAAAAAAGTTCAAACCGAACGCGGTAGTAGTAACCAACGAGGCCAAGTATAAAGAGGTGAAAGAAGCGCTGCTGATGCTGCCTATAAAGGTATTTGCAGGACAGCAGGCGCTTAATGATGTGGTGCAGTGGGGCACGGTAGATACGGTGCTTGGTGCCATAGTGGGCTTCGCAGGGCTGCACAGCATACTGGCCGCTATAGAGGGTGGTAAGCGCATAGCCCTTGCCAATAAAGAGACCCTGGTAGTGGCGGGCGAGCTGGTAATGCAGCGCGCCGCCGAGAAAAAAGTAGCCATAATACCGGTAGACAGTGAGCACAGCGCCATATTCCAGTGCCTGGTAGGCGAGGATATGAGCAAGGTGGAGAAAATGATACTCACCGCCAGCGGCGGCCCATTCCTGGGCAGAAAACCTAACTACTTAGTGAATGTAAAGGCCAGCCATGCACTACAGCACCCCAACTGGAACATGGGCGCCAAAATAAGCATAGACAGCGCCACGCTGATGAACAAGGGGCTGGAGATCATAGAGGCCAAGTGGCTCTTCGGGCTGGATAATGACCAGATAGATGTGGTTATACACTCACAAAGCGTTATACACAGCATGGTACAGTTCACCGACGGCAGCATAAAGGCACAGATGGGCCTGCCCGATATGAAGCTGCCTATACAGTACGCCATAGCATTCCCCCACAGGGTGCATAACGACTATAAACGCCTGGACTTTAAAGATTTCCCAAAACTTACCTTTGAGCCTGCCGATTATAAAACTTTCCGTAATCTTGCTATCGCAAAAGAAGCGCTGTACCGCGGCGGCAACGCACCCTGCGTGCTCAATGCGGCCAATGAAATGGTGGTACACGCCTTCCTGCAAAACAAAGTAGGCTTCCTGGAGATGAGCGATATGATAGAAAAGACCATGGAAATGGTACCCTTCATAGAGCACCCTACCATAGAAGACTACCAGCAAACCGATGTGGAAGCACGCGAATATGCTGCGGAGTTTTTGAAGAAAAGCCAAATGCTGATTTATTAACCCCCGCCCCCTGAAGGGGAGTCACGAAATTAGCAGCGGGAAGATTGAGGCTATCGGTTTATTTTTGAACATTGATAAGAAATACAAGAAACACTTTTAGGTTTTGACTTTTAACTTTTGACTTTTCAAATGCATTTAAATACCCTCCTGTTAATGTCCGGCACCGCGGTTAAGGTGCTGCAGTTATTCGCCGCTTTATCCTTACTCATAGTACTGCATGAATTCGGTCACTTCTTTTTCGCACGCCTGTTCAAGACACGTGTGGAGAAGTTCTACCTGTTCTTCGACTTCCTGTTCCCTTTCGGCGGGCTGCTGAATTTTTCGCTGTTCAAAAAGAAGAAGGGCGACACCGAATATGGTATCGGCTGGTTCCCGCTGGGTGGCTATGTGAAGATAGCGGGTATGATAGATGAGAGCATGGATAAAGAAGCGATGGCACTGCCGCCGCAGCCTTGGGAGTACCGCAGCAAGAAGCCTTACGAAAGGCTGTTCATCATGCTGGGCGGTATCATAGTGAACATTATTGTCGCCATGCTGATATACATGGTGGTGTTCAGCGTATATGGCGAAGAGTACCTGCCTACAAAGAGCGCTAAGTACGGCATCATGGTGGATAGCGTAGCCAAGACCATAGGCCTGCATAACGGAGATATGATAACGGCTATAGATGGCCGTCCCGAAGATCGTTTCGACCGCATAGTATCAGACATAGTGCTGGAAGACGGCAAGACCATACAGCTTACCCGCGATGGCCAGCCTGTTACCATCACCATAAAGCCCGGCACCATACACAGCATCATTACCGGGCAGAAAGGGGCGTTCCTTGCGGCACGTTTCCCGCTGGTGGTAGATGAGGTGACCAAGGGATCTGAAGCCGCTACTATGGGCCTGAAACACGGCGACAGCGTGGTTGCTGTAAACAATATGCCTATCCGCTATTTCGATGAATTCGACAGTATCAAGAAATCGATACCGGGCATGCCCATCACCCTCAGCGTGATACGCGATGGCAAGCAGGCAGAGCTCACCGGCAAGGTGCCGCAGGATAAAGTGCTTGGCTTCCTGCCACTCGCCGATTACGACCGCTACTTCGTAACCGAAAAAATAAAGTACAATCCCTTACAGGCGGTGAGCAAAGGTGTATCTTTCACCTACCAGCAGTTTGGCAATTACATCCGCCAGTTCAAGATGATCTTTACTTCAAAAGAGATAAAGACAAGCGAGAGCCTCGGTGGCATTATCAGCTTCGGAAAGATATTCCCCGCGGCATTCGATATGCAGAAGTTCCTGATGCTCACAGCATTCATTTCCATCATCCTCGCCTTCATGAACCTGTTACCGATACCCGGCCTCGATGGCGGATATGTGATCTTCCTGCTGTTCGAGATGATCACCGGCAGAAAGGTGAGCGAAAAGGTAATGGAAAAAGCCACAACCGTAGGCCTGGTGCTGCTGCTCACACTTATGGTGTATGCAAACGGACTGGATATTTTCAGGTTGTTTAAGCACTAAGTCTGAACCTTGATTTATAGGATTACAGGATTGCCATGATACACTCATGACTTTTGGGTTTTGACCCTGCCTACCGGCAGGTTTTAGCTTTTGCCTTTAAAAAATGTACCCTCAACACATAAATATCGCTACGGATGCGCTGATCTTTAGCAAGACCGGTGAGCACCTGCAGTTGCTGCTTATAGAGCGCGGGCACGATCCGTTCAAAGGCCTAATGGCATTCCCCGGCGGTTACCTCGAAGATGATGAAGACCTGGAGCCCGGCGCCCTACGTGAGTTGCATGAAGAGACCGGCCTGAAGCTATCTGTCATGAAACAGTTGCACACCTTCGGCACTCCAAACCGCGATCCGCGTGGCAGGTGCGTGTCTGTTGTCTACTATGCTATTGTTGATGCTAAAGCACATCCCGTAAAAGGCGGCGATGATGCAGCGGCTGCCAGGTGGG
>CAIJNJ010000188.1 GCA_903821975.1 uncultured Bacteroidota bacterium | reverse complement strand
TCGCCATTCCGGACGGATGATATATGGTACAGGAGGTCGAAAGTGCGCTCGGTTATCTCTTCAGCATACATACTTACGGCCAGCACATCACCGTAAAATGCCTCGCCTTTATAAGCGATCATTACATCGGCCATGATCATACTGTTGCCACCGGCATTTAACTCGCTATAGCCGTTGTTACTGAGCATAAGCATGCGGGCTTCATGTATAATAGATAGTACCGCATCATTGCCAACATGCCCCCCATAGTTAATATCACCTATACGAACGGGAATAGTGGCAGTAAACAATGGTTTTTCATCAGGAAATTTTACCTTTACACGGCCCATATTAAGTTGAATGGTTGATAGGTTAAAAAGTTAACCGGGTTAAAATATACTTATTGGTAATTGTATGAAAATTATTTGTGTAGGGCGAAATTACGCAGAACACGCCAAAGAATTAAAAAATGACGTTCCCACGGAGCCTGTCATTTTCATGAAGCCGAAAGGCGCTATACTGCTGCCCGAAAAGCCGCTGTACTACCCGGAATTTACCGACGACCTGCACTATGAGTGCGAGGTAGTAGTGAAAGTATGTAAGAACGGTAAGCACATACAGGAGAAGTTTGCCAACAAATATTATGACCAGGTAACACTGGGAATAGACTTCACCGCACGTGACCTGCAAAACGAACTGAAGAAAAAGGGCCTGCCATGGGAAATAGCCAAAGGCTTTGACGGGTCTGCGGCAGTAGGCACTTTTGTACCAATCACTGCTGAAACGGATGTTCATAATCTTGCATTCCAGCTAAACCTGAACGGAGAAATGGTACAGGATGGCCATACCCGCAATATGATATTCAACGTGGATAAAATAATAGCTTATGTATCTAAATACTTTACGATAAACATAGGCGACCTCATCTTTACCGGCACGCCGGCAGGCGTAGGGCAAGTATCTCCGGATGACAAGCTGGAAGGCTACCTACAGGGAAATAAGGTGCTTGAGGTGGAGATAAAGTAGGTGTCTGAACCACGACCTGCCGGCAGGCAGGCAGGTTTTCCAGATTAAAGGATTCTCCTGGTTTACCTTTTGGGCTTCATTTTATTTATTGAAATTCTATTGCTACATTTGCAGCCCCTGAAACACAAATCATAACTGCCCGGGTGGCGAAACCTGCCTGCCGGCAGGCAGGTTGGTAGGCACGATGTTCAGGTCGCAGCGTTCGCAAGGATGTGCTGGTTTCCCGCAGTAGAGTTTCAAATCCCATAATTATTTATTCAACTGATTTCTTCTGTTTATGTACTATACATATGCTATTAGCAGTTTAGCAAAGCCTTATATTTATGTTGGGATGACTAGTAATATTGAAAGACGGTTTTCCGAGCATCAAAGCGGGCATAATAAAACAACAAAACCCTATCGTCCCTACAAATTGATCTATACTGCAGAACATGACTCCCGAATGCAGGCACGCGAAAATGAAAAATACTTAAAGAGCGGTGCAGGAAAGGAATTTTTGAAGCAATTAATTGGTTGATTATCCTTATCGTTTTATTTATTGAAATTCTATTGTTACATTTGCAGCCCTGAAACACAAATCATAACTGCCCGGGTGGCGAAATTGGTAGACGCACTGTGTTCAGGTCGCAGCGTTCGCAAGGATGTGCTGGTTCGAATCCAGTCCCGG
>CAIJNJ010000187.1 GCA_903821975.1 uncultured Bacteroidota bacterium | reverse complement strand
TGCGTTTACTGACACTGCGGCGTTATGCAGGCTGTTATCTGTTCCGTAGGTCTGGTTCAGGTTCTGCCATATATACTCGTTAACCATCAACTGCACATCCATACCCCAAAAGCTAATGTGGCCGGTGCCTTTGAACGGTGCAAAAAGCCCTAATGCCATACCATAACCCATCTGGGCATTGATATTCCTTTTCATGGTAGTGTCACCGCGGTAATTGCCTCCTGTAGTTACGTGCGTTACCCCGTCAAACTGACCGGCAGGCATAACAATGCCCATAGATATTTCCCAGCGCTTCGGATCTTTGAAATAGCTGAAGAAAGGATCGCAGTCGTAATGGTATTGTGCAAAACTATAGGTCGGTAATCCCAGTAGAGCAAGCGCAAGAATAACCGGTAGTTTCTTAATAAAATTCATATTCAATTACCTTTAGGTTGTAAAAATATAAAAAGACCACTAAAAATACTATTATTAATAATAAATGACGATTTTAAGTTATTTACTACCGATCTATGGCCAATCCAAACATAAAAATAGGCGAGACTAAAGATAAAGGGCGGGGCATTTTTGCTAAAAAGGCCCTGAAGGCGGATACCATTATCGAAACATCGCCGGTAATAGTAATGAGCAACGAGGACCGTGTGCACCTTGACAAGACCCTGCTGCATGATTATATATTCGAGTGGGAGCCGGAAGGCGTTAAGATGTGCTGCATGGCCCTCAGGTGGGTACCGCTGTATAACCATTCTTACCGGTCTAACTGCGAGTACTTTATGAACTACGACGACCAGACCATGTACATACAAACCGTGCGCGACATAAAAGCAGGTGAAGAGCTAACCATCAATTACAATGGTGAATGGAATGACAAGAAGAAAGTTTGGTTTGATGTGAAGTAAACTGGCTGTTATCCTATGAAATATTTCAGTTCATCTCCAAGGTCCAGGAATGGGTACCTGTCCATAAGCGCTTTTGTTTTTGCTGCATAGCTTTCTTTGAACTTCTTATGTGCCGTTGTTTCAGGGAATCGCGACCTGTGGGAGCGCGCGGTGATGATCTCCTGCACCTGCGGCATTAATTCCTGTGCAGCCGGTGCTATACATGATTTTACAAAATGCTCCCACACAAATGTAGTAGCGGGAAAGTTAGGATGCACAAAGTCTATATCGTAAAAGCGGTAATCGCGGAGTATGTCTATTACCAGTTCGTATGCAGGGAAGTAATGGGCCTGTTCGTATTGGGTGCATAAAGTATGTACTGACTCAATAAGACGCGCCTTGCTGCGGTTATTATCCACAACACCATCACGTATATGGCGTACAGGGCTTATGGTGAGCAGCACCTGAGCAAACGGGTTTACATCGTGTAGTTTCTGAAAGGTATTGCTTAATGCTGTTGTTATTTCCTCGATAGAAAGCAGCCTTTTCTCAAACCATTGTGCCGGCGCCCGGTGGTTGTTTGCTACCGGCTGTCCTGTTTCTGTAAGATAATACTGGAATGCAGAGCCCAGTGTGATGATGACGCAATCTGCTTTCCTTATTTGCTCCGCCGCTACAGCCTGCGACTCGTTTATAGTATCCAATGCAGCGCCGGGATCAATATTGGAAAAGCGGGTATGGTGGTCCCAGCTATTCCATAGCTCATTCAGGTAAAAGAGATCATTTTGCGTATACTGTTTGCCATCTATATAGCCGTCCAGGCTGCTTGCCACGCTTAGCGGGTTGAAGAGTATACCATGCGGATTAGATAATACCTTGAACTTATGCTGCTGCAGCCTGTCTGATATATGCTCGGTAAAGCAGGAACCGATAAGCAGAATGTTATCTGTATAGCTTATGGGCTTAGGCAGTGACGGTATATCCAGGTTGAGCATGAACTGCATGGCACATTAATTAATTACCGGTGTTATGAAGTATCAGGCAAAGAACGCAAAGTTTTTCGCAAAGGCAATAACTTTGGCCTTTACTTACCTGTATTGTTCTTTCCTTCCAGCATTGGCACAAATGAGAAGTCGCCCATTTCCTGTTCACTGATATCTCCCTCGTTGTATTTTATAATCCGTTTCATCTTTTGCTTGTCGCCCTCGCCCACGGGCACCACCATTATGCCGCCGGGTTTTAGCTGGTCCAGCAGTTTTGGCGGTATAAAAGGCGCCCCGCAGGTAATAATGATCTTATCGAAAGGGGCATAAGAGGGTAGCCCTTCAAATCCATCACCATAAAAACGCTTTATGTTCGGGTATTTTTTCAGGAAAAAGAATTGGCCGGTATAATCATACAATTCCTTTTGCCGCTCTATGGTAAACAGGCTGATACCTAATTCTGCCAGTACACACGCCTGGTATGCGCTGCCGGTCCCTACTTCCAGCACCTTATCAAATTTCTGTATTTCCAGCAGTTGTGTCTGGTAGGCTACGGTATATGGTTGTGATATAGTTTGCCCGGCGGTGATGGGAAACGCTTTGTCTTCATAGGCCCTTTTCTCAAACGCGGTATCCAGGAAAAAATGCCTCGGTATGGCTTCAATGGCGGCAAGTACACGTTCGTCCTTTATTCCTTTTTCACGTAGGGTCTGTACCAGTTGTTTTCTTAGTCCTTTATGCAGGTAATTATCATCTTTCGGCTTGCTGTGCAACATGGTGGTAAAGTTAGTTCACAGCGCGCTGAAATAAAAGAGGGGTATTCGTGGCACGGAAAATGTGGCAACTATTGTTACTGCTGTGCAATAATATGTAGCTTTAAGAGATAGTGATATTTTTGGATAGTGCTAAAAGGAATGAATTTAACCTGCAACTAAAACATTCAAAATGTATTATAACGTCAAAATACTGGAGATACAAGATGTTACGCATAATGTGAAAAGCTTTAGACTCGAAAAGCCCACTGGTTATACATTTGTCCCGGGTCATGCCACAGATGTTTCTATAAATAAGCAGGGCTGGAAAGAAGAAAAACGGCCATTTACTTTTACTTCGCTGGCAGACGCTCCATATCTTGAATTTACGATAAAGCGTTATGCAGACCATGATGGTGTGACAAACCAGATACACCAGCTAAAAGAAGGAGATGAACTTATAATAAGGGACGTATGGGGCGCAATTACCTATAACGGGCCGGGATACTTTATTGCAGGCGGGGCGGGCATTACC
>CAIJNJ010000186.1 GCA_903821975.1 uncultured Bacteroidota bacterium | reverse complement strand
TCACACGACAGGTATTTTATGGACAGGCTTGTAGACCACCTGTTTGTATTTGAGGGTGATGGTGTGGTGCGCGATTTCCCGGGCAACTACTCTTCATACCGTATAGAGGAACGTGCAAAGGAAAAACAAAAGGACGCATCTAAAAAGCCAGAACCTGAAGCTCCAAAACCTGTAGTAAAAGCTCCCGCACCTATACCTGAGAAAAAGAAATTCTCATTCAAGGATAAACGGGAATACGATATGCTGGAGAAAGAGATCGCGTCGCTGGAAGCGGAAAAGGTGACCACAACAGAGAAGATGATGGACCCGAACCTTAATTATGACCAGATACAGCAGCTGAGCAACCGGATGGTGCGTATAGGCCAGTTACTGGAAGAGAAAGAGCTGCGCTGGCTGGAACTGAGCGAGTATATTTCTTAAAGGCAAAAGGGAAAAGTTAAAAGCCAAAAGTGCATTATACATTAACTCGATTTTCACCTATAAAATGAGGTTAGATTAGCTATTTTATATACTTTTGCAACTTATATTTTAAAAACCACAAAAATGAAAGCAATAAAATTTTCTATACTGGCAGCGATGATGCTTACAGCCGGTATCACGACCGTAAAAGCACAGACTGCTGACGAGATACTCGAAAAACACCAAAAAGCCATTGGCGGCGCAGATAGCTGGAATAAATTAAAGACCTTGAAAATGGTAGGTACTTTAACACAACAGGGTATGGAGATCAGTATGACGCAAACCATTGACATTGCTAAGGGTGCACGCCTGGACATCAGCGTAATGGGCATGACAGGTTACCAGATAGTTACGCCTAACGCAGGATGGATGTACATGCCTTTCCAGGGGTCTACTAAAGTGGACACAATGAAGCCGGATATGGTTAAAGCAATGCAACAGCAATTTGACGTAAAAGGCCACCAACTGCTTGATTATAAGTCCAAAGGAACTAAAGTGGAACTTGCCGGAAAAGACACCGTGAACAATGCACCATGTTACAAACTTAAAATCACAGACAAGGATGCTAATGAATCTACAGTATTCATTGATATGGCTACTTATTATATCCTCCGCACAGAAACTAAAGCCAAAACTGATGAGGGCGACCAGGAAATGGCTGTAGTATACAGTGATTACAAACAGACTGCTGAAGGCGGTGTTGTAATGCCAATGTCGGTTACCGCACAGGGTGTTGAGATCACTTACAAATCAATAGAGGTTAACAAACCTATTGATGAAAAAACATTTATTCCGACTGCGCCGGATAAAAAATAATAAGGCTTATTAATATAAAAAAGGCGGCTGTTTCAGAACAGCCGCCTTTTTTATTGCACAAATTTCAACCCACTGGTAATAAATTAGTACTACCGTATCAGTGTCACTTCACCCTTCTCATCTAACGTCTTGCCATCGCAGTCATACTTGAAGTAATAGTAGTAAACTCCTATATCCTGCGGGACACCATTGAAGTTACCATCCCATGCACCGGTTTCATTTGAGCTTTCGAAGACTGTCTGCCCCCATCTGTTAACGATCCGGAATTGATGAACAACATGATTGCCTATAGTAACCGGCCGGAACACATCATTCTTATGGTCGCCATTAGGGGTAAATGCACTTGGGAAGTACACCTGGCAGCAAGCCTGTGCATTGAATAACACGCTATCCTTTGCAGAGCATCCAAAAGGATCTGTAACAGTGAGATATACGTAACCTGACCTCTGAATAGTACCGTACACCCTGTTCACATTGCGCTGCTCAAAGAAATGGGCAGGCGACCACATATACAGGTTCTCCGGTACATAATTGAGTGCAGACAGCAACACACTATCACCCAGGCACAAGGCGCTCGTTTTGGAATCAAGGTACACCGGAGCGGCGATCTGCGCATTAGGATATGGATGTACGTCTATTGTATCTAATATTGGTACAGACGGGCAGAAAGTATTGGATATTGCAGTTAACCCAACAGTATACACACCGGGCGTAGACCATGACAGCGTGTATGGGCCACCATGATTTGAGGATGCTGTTATTATGTTTGCGCCATTGAAATTCCAGGTGTAATCACTAACGCCCGGGCCAATATAACTAAGTGCAACTGATACTGTATCGCCAACACAAATGTCAGGTTTTACATAAAAGGTAGCTACCGGATGATTATTATAAACAGTCATTGGCAGTGAATCAGTAACATTACATGGCACATAACCATCCCCTACAGTCAGGGTAATATAATTGTAACCTAAAGTGGTATCATAGTACATAAGCACGGATGAATTGCCCAAAGACGATCCGGCAGAAAGCACGCCATTTGATGGTAAGCCCCACGCATAAGTTATACCGGCAAACGAGGGGCCGGAATAAAAGAATGTTATTGTATCATACTGGCAGGCAGTAGGGCGTGCAGGTACAATACTGAAAACCGCATGAACATGAACAGTAACCTGCAAAGGCGCGCGCGGGCCTTCACAGCCATTCACATTTTGGGTTACATACCACGTAAACACACCGGGTAATACTGTTGATGGTGTTGGCGCTGTTGCAGACCCGACACCACCGGTAGCAGATGTGTACCATAAAAGGTTGCTGCCAACAGCAGTCAGCGGCACGGCTGTTGAATTCTGGCAATAATCCAGGTTTTCCGTGCCAGGGGCTCCCGGCAAAGCAACAACCGTAACGGGAGCTGTTATTAAACAACCGGTAGGCAGAGTGTACGTTATTGTAGTAACACCAGCTGATACCCCAAAAACAATACCGGTAGCTATGTCTATCGTCGTCACTGCTGTATTACTGCTGATCCAGGTACCACCAGCAAGTGCATCATTTAAAGTAATGGAAGAACCTACACAGACATTTGCCACACCACCGATCGGTGCAGGTAACGGATTAACAACTACAGCTATGGTTGTTAAACAACCGGTAGGCATTTTATAAGTGATAGTTGCGCCTCCGGCAGATACTCCTGTTACAACTCCTGTTGCACTTACGCCTGCTATTGCTGTATTACTGCTTGTCCAGGCTCCGCCGGCTGTTATGTCGCTCAACGTAGTCGTGTGGCCTGCGCAAACATTTGTAACTCCTGTGATAACCGCCGGCAAAGGATTCACAGTGACAACGATCGTCGTTGTACATCCGCCGCCGGAGGTATAGGTAACCAGAGATGTACCTGCAGATACGCCCGATACAACGCCGGTACCCAAGCCGACAGTAGCTACAGCGGTAGTACCGCTATTCCATGTACCACCGCCGGTAGCATCATTCAGCGTAGTTGTGCTTCCCACACATAATACCGGGGTTCCGGTTATCGGACCAACATTGATAACCGTAAATGTGATCGCAGCATAACAACCTGACGGGAGCAAATAACTAATAGTAGTCGTGCCCGCAGTTAACGCAGACACCACTCCTGTACCGGCTGTTATAGTAGCAACGGAAGTATTAGTACTGCTCCATGTCCCACCTGTTGAAACATCTGATAAGGTTGTTGTAGTACCGGCACAAATAGTTGTTGTGCCAGTAATAGGCGTTGTAGGATTCACGGTAACGATAGCCGTTGTCGTGCATCCACCGGCAGTAACGAATGTTATCGTAGATGTTCCCGGAGCTATTCCACTGATAATGCCTGTTGTAAGCCCGGCGGTAGCTACAGCGGTATTGCTACTACTCCAGGTACCCGTTCCGGCCACATCAGTAAGCGTTGTGGTACTACCCTGGCAAATAACAAGCGTCCCTGATATTGCCGCAATCGGGTTAATAGTTACCACTGCTGTAGAAACACACCCTGCCGGTGAAGTATAAGAAATAGTTGTTGTTCCACCGGCCACAGAAGTCACAAGGCCGGTGCCGCTTACTGTAGCCACTCCGGTGTTCGTACTAAACCAGGTGCCTCCGGTTACTGCGTCTGCGAGCAAGGATGTACCGCCCAGGCAAATGGTCAATGTACCTGTGATCGGGGATACCGGATTGACAGTTACTACCGCCGTAACATAACAAGTTGTGCCACCGCATGTGATCGTGGCTGTGCCGGCAGAAACACCAGTGACAACGCCTGTACCGCTGATCGTTGCAACCGCAGTATTACTGCTGCTCCATGGCAAACCTGTTGTTGCATCAGTGAGAGATGTTATACCACCGGCACATACTGATAATGTTCCGCTTATTGGGGCCGGCAATGGTGTTACGGTAACCACTGCCGTTGCGTAGCAGCCTGTAGCAGTAGACGTATAAGTGATCGTTGTCGTTCCTGCTGCAACTGCTGTTACTAAGCCACCGGGGCTGGTAATGGTTGCTACACCCGTGTTGCTGCTTATCCATGTATGAGCACCACCGGTGGCATCAGCGAGCGTAGTTGTGTTTCCCACACACAATGACAATGTACCGGTAATGGGATTTACCGTATTCACCGTTACCGTTGTGGTACCGGTAGTTGTAATTCCACATTGGTCAGTAATTGTTAAAGTATATGTTGTTGTTGAAGTTGGCGAGACTGTTACGGGAGAGCCCGTTACCGGACCCGGTGTCCAAGTAAAAGTATATGGGGGCACCCCATACGTTCCGCTACCTGTTAATGTAGTTGATGAGCCGAGGCAAATTGTCGCCGGGGTTGTGGTTGCGGATACAAATTCTACCGTATGTCCTAAAACGGTAATAATAAGCGGTTGACTGCCGTATGCATAAGTAAGCGCACATGCGGCTGTAGTAGCATATGCCTGGTAGAAATACATTGTAATATTCAAAGGATAAGAAGCACATTGAGGGGCAGGAACACATGGTCCGAGACCTGAGGTGGTGGCACCGGTAGTTCCCCAAATAGAATACGTCGTACCTCCTGTGGCAGTACAGGTACCGGGGGCAGCACCTACGCACCTCCATACATTGCCGCCTGCCAGTGTTCCCGGGCTTCTGCATGTTCCTTTATAAAAGAAAGAACCGGCATATTCCAGCCAGTTGGGCGCAACCGCAGTATATTGAAACTGAAACTGGATGTCAGTAATAGTGCAGTTTGTAGGCGTGTTGGCAGCATTAAGATACGGACAGCCCGATGTCGCAGTCAATGCAGTAATATAAGTACTTCCATTCACCGTCGTAGATGTAGCTAGCGTTACCAAAGGGTCTACGATAACCGGGTAAGAAATCGCCGGTTTATTAAGATAATTTCCCGGCAAGACAATATCTAAAATGTCTCCTGCGCCTATTGTGTATGAAAGGGGAGCAACTGTATTTTTATAGTTATCCTTTTCGTAAACATTTGCAGCGCCAATAGCATACTTAACCTCTCCTGAATGGCCCGAGATCATCAATTCGCCGCTTACCTCACCAATTCTACCGTCATTTAGTTTCATTCCATTATCTAACACAAGATGATCCCTTATCAGTAGTTCACCAGATGCGTATTGCTGCAAAGGATGATTGATATGGAAATTGGTCTTGATGGCGCCACGCAATATGTTCATTTCAATATCTATCCCCGGCCACGCATTTGTAACATAGACACCTGCATCACCCGCAGTATGATGCGAATAATCGGCTACGCCTAACGATACTTCTTTACCACCCGGCTGCACATAGATCAATTCCAGGTTATTGTTGAACTTTATTCTGTCTCCATCTTTACCTAATGAAGAAAAATTATTCCCGGTATTGGTGTTGATTACAACAGGTGTGACTTCATGAGAAATAGAATAGACCCCTTTATTTTTTGAGTCCTGCTCTAATTGCGTATTGATGGTCACCCAATTACCGCCTGCGTCTTTATAATGCATTGGCTGAGTAGATGTTTGTACCATCTTGTCTTTGCCACCATTGAATATTCCTTCTCTTACAAATGTTTTTGTCGTTTCGGTACGCTCTCCTATAAGCTCATAACAATCACTGCACGGAGCGCCGGGATATAGTTTACCGAAATCAGGATGGTGCTCATAACCTGCATTCGCTTCACGGGCTTCAATACTTAAATTTATTTTTGTGGGAGAGAATGTTTTATAGTCATGCACCCCATATTTAATAGCCTTAACCGGTTGTCCGTTTTTTGCTGCATCAGGAATATTTACACCTGGTGATTGTAATGAAGACCATGCATTACCTGAAACCGGCATTTCGGCTGTTGGTGAGGCGATAAATGCTGATTGTTCCATGACACCCTGACCATAGAGTACCTTGAAATTTATTGATACCAGCAATAAGGCAATAACAAATACTTTTAAAGATAAAGAGCGTTCCATAAGTTTGAAAAGAATGACAACTAACAATAAAGACAATACTTTTAATAAGGACAGTTGGGTGTTGGCAAAGTTTTCAAAAGGTTCTTCTTTGCCACTGTCCCATACTTCACTTATTGCTCATAAAGTTAGTTGATAATCGATTTTATAAGTGTAGTTACACCGTTTTTCTTATAAACATTTTTATTATCTATAGATTTTTGCATATAGTTGATTATATACATATATGAAACAACCTTGTATAATGTTATACAAATACATTTCATAGTCAAATATCAAATAACAAATTAAATTTGACCATCGACAATTTCATTACAGCATTAAGGTCAGGGGATAATGATGCCTTCAGGAGGCTGGTAGAAACATACCGGCAAAAGGTGTTTAATACAGCTATAAGCCTTATGCAGGACCAGGGAATGGCTGAAGATATTTCACAGGAAGTGTTTGTAACTGTTTTCAGGTCCATAGCCTCGTTTGATGAACGGTCATCCTTATCTACCTGGATATATCGCATCACCGTTAACAAATGCTTGGACCAATTACGTGCAAGAAAAAGACAGAAATACGGGCTTTTCAGCAGGTTCTTTAATACAAATTTTGAAGCAACTGCCACAGGTGACGGATTTGAGCATCCCGGCATCAGGTTAGAACATAAAGAAACTGCCCGATACCTTTTTATGGCAATAGATACCCTGCCACATAATCAAAAGACGGTCTTTGTGCTGGCTCATATCGAAGAATTGCCGCAAAAAGAAATCGCAGATATTATGAATATGTCTATAAAAGCAGTGGAATCGTTATTGCAAAGAGCAAAAGTCAATCTCAGGAAAAAATTATCAGTCATATACACGAAGGAAAAACAATAAAATATCGTCTAAACACAAGTTATGAATAGAGAAAAGTGGATAAATGAGGTTTTGGATAGCACCAGGGGTATGCAACCTGCACAGCCCCCTGCCAGGCTTTTTGAAAAAATAACGGACGAGATCAATAACCCGAAGAAATATAGGCAGGCTAATACCGTTCCTTTTCCAGTGAAGCAATGGGCTGTAGCTGCCATGTTATTACTGGCAGTCAATATTGGGTCTGTTCTTTATTATATTGGTGAAAACAAGAAGGCGGCGATTTCAACGAGAACAACATTGTTAACTGACGAGCTGCAGGCGCAATCAACATACAATTACTAAATTATGAATGAAAATAAAGGTCTGAGATTATGGAAATTAGCCGTTGTGCTGCTTGTGCTGTGTAATATTGCACTCATATTGACAATATGGGTAAAACCGAACCTTCGCGGAGCCAGGCCGGAAACACCGCGTGATTTTGTGATACGCAGCCTCAAATTCTCAGACGATCAGGTAAAGAAATATGATGCCCTTATCTCCGTGCATAGCAATATGATGGATAGCCTAAGAAAAGAATCGATGACCTACCGCCAACAACTATTCAGTAACCTTAAGAATGCGGACAATCCGGGTATCAATCCCGATTCGTTAGCACAACTGATAGCTAATGATCAGAAACAAATAGAGCGCGGCACATACGATCATTTTGCACAAGTGCGGACAATATGCACAAACGAACAAAAGGCAGAGTTCGATAAGATCATTATGGACGTTATCAGGAAAATGATGCCCGGCCGTCCCAAAGGAAAAAACGGAGACGGCCCTCAACCACCAAATGATCGTCCCGGACCGCCTGAAAATGAATAAAGCTATAATAAGAAAACCTCTGCAAAGTTTTGGCACCTACGACGCCATGAAATATACTGATGCCAAAACAGAAGTCTAAACAATATCAACTTATCAACTTACCCCCTATTTCACCTTCACATCTTCACCCCTCTGTTGTGCACCTAAAGCCTGCACTGCGGTATTAATGCTTTGCTGCGCTATCAGGTAATCAGGTTTAAGTTTCAGTGATATCTGCCATGCGCCTATGGCCTGTGGTATCTCTTTTTTCATGTAATAGCACACACCAAGATTGTAGTAAATCTCCTCCATTTTAGGGTATTTGGGATAATACATTCTTACCATGTCCAGGTTAGCTTTTGCACTGTCCGGCTCATTGAGCTTAAGATATGCCACAAACCTGTTCATATAACCGGAAACAAATGTGTTATGCAATTCGAGGGCTTTATTATAGTACATGAGTCCCATATGCAGGTCATCACGCTTTTTCAGGCTATCTTTCTCTATTTCAGCCTTATTGATCAATGATGATGCCACATTTGAATTTACCAGGATACTATTGGGCGCTTCTACGATATCGTGATTAAATAATGTTTCGTCATTTTTCCAGTTGGCATTGCGTTCTATTGTTTTAAAGCCACACAAACCGATAAGCAACACCATAAGGCCGCCAAGCGCCATCCTACCGGTCATTGCCGGTTTTATCTTTTCCATTCCTTTATACAGTAAGTAACCTACTGCAATAGAAAAGCCTACGGATGAATGAAAGATAAGACGCTCTCCCATTGTGCCGCCTATATTGAAAAATATGTTGCACACAAGGAATAAATTGAGGAGGTATACACTAAGCGCAAAACAAAGTATACGCGCGCCCTCTATATCAACCCAACGCTTTGCTATATCAGTTACTTTTGAACTGAATGTCAATGCTCTTTTTGCGAACGAAACCAACATACCTATAAGCACACCGTGTACCAATAAAGACAACCAGACAATGGGATTGGAGAAGTCCTTATAGGGAAGTGTATTGTAGGAATAATCTGCTGACAAATGTTTCGGGTAGATCAACAGCTTAATGTAATTAAGGGTTGTGGATATCTGGGTAGCCAGTTTCTCATTGTCATTAGCAACCTTAGCATATGGATTATTGAGGATATCGTTATCTGAGTCTTTATTCATTTGAGCAACGATGCTAAGCCTTAGGGCTATGTACGCACCCATTACCATCATAAACGGAAGCGAGGCCTTAATGCTATCCCACAGGCTCATCCTGTAAAATAAGAAGAACGACATGGGTAGCAGCACAATAAGCGAAATAGCATATTCTTTGGACAGGAAGGCGAGAAAATAGCTGAGCATTCCTACACCAAGCATCCACTTTTTCTTATGCTCATGGTACTTAAATGCTAAAATAAATGTAAGGCATATAAACACCAGCGACATGATCTCATCGCGGCTCTTAACATTAGCCACTACTTCTGTATGTATGGGGTGAATGGTAAAAATAAGTGCTGCAAGCAATGCCATTACCGGGCTGCTCCGGAATACCACACTCCGGAAAAAATACAATAATAGCACACAACATAAAGTAAACCACAGCACATTGAAAAAATGCCGGGTATGCATATTCTCGATGAATTTTTTTTCAAAAGGCCGCTTCATGTCAAAACTAAAACCCGGGTTGATACCATTTGGATTCGTCCTTGCGCTGTCTATCCTGTCTGCCGGAATTGCCCCGAAAAATTGCTGCTCTATTGCAAATGTCACTATGGACAGTGG
>CAIJNJ010000185.1 GCA_903821975.1 uncultured Bacteroidota bacterium | reverse complement strand
TTTACATCCTTCCCTGCCACACCGAGTTTTACGACTGTATACTATTACGAAACGTATACCATTACAACGACAACCGGTGCTTCAGCAACATCGAATAAGGTTAATGACGTAAGCATATTCCCTAACCCGACAACAGGAAATATTACAATAGCACAGTCTTCCCCTGTAAAAAATGCGTTGGTCTCCGTAAGTATCATTAACATGAGCGGACAGGTAGTAAACAGGCAAAAAATGCAATCTGCAAATGAGATACAAATATCCCCTGGCCTTTTACCCGGCATGTACTGGGTGGTAGTGCAGGATGACACCGGAAATATCCTGCATAAGCAGGCGATTGTGAAACAATAAAAACACAACCCAAAGAATCCTGGCAGTGATAATCAGAAAAATAATTTTAAATAACAAGAGGAGGCCCCTTTAGGGGTTTGGGGTTTATGCCATTAATTTCCCGTACAAGAATAAAAAAAGCTAACGCATCTGCCATCACAGATGCGGATGACCTGCTCGCGGTAGAGGAGCCTATGGAAATACGCATGCTGTATGGACCGCAAAATGACAGGGTGCAAAAAAACATTTCTGTTACCATGCGCACTCCCGGTAACGATGAGGAACTGGCTACCGGTTTTCTGTTTACTGAGGGTATCATCGGCGCCGCTACAGATGTTGTTTCGGTCATCCACCCGAAAGCAGACAATGAGAATATTGTGCTTGTTTCACTTAATGAGCACGTAAACCCTGAAATGAATAAACTGGAGCGCAATTTTTATACTACATCCAGTTGCGGGGTATGCGGTAAGGCATCTATTGAGGCAGTCCGCATAGCCTGTAATATTCCCGAATCGTTTGATACACTCCGTATACCTGCATCTGTGATATACGGTCTGCCCGATCTGCTGCGCAAACAACAGGAAGTCTTTGAAACCACTGGCGGTCTCCATGCATGTGCACTGTTTGATACTAAAGGTGCGCTCCTGTTTTCCCGTGAGGATGTAGGCAGGCATAATGCACTGGATAAGCTTATAGGTACTGCCCTTAATGCCGGCCAGCTCCCGCTCGATAAACATATATTGTTACTCAGTGGCAGGGCCAGTTTTGAGCTCGTACAGAAAGCGGTGATGGCAGGTATTAAGATAGTAGCTGCCGTAGGTGCGCCATCCAGCCTAGCTAATGAAATGGCCGAGGAATGGGGCATGACCCTTATCGGCTTCCTGCGCGGCCAGCGGTTCAATATTTATTCAGGTGCGGAAAGAATCGTAATTTAGCAGTATGAAGATCAGGATAAAAGGCAACTCTTTGAGGATACGTCTTACCCGCTCGGAGGTAGACCAGTTTGCCGAGACAGGGTACCTTGAAGAAACAACGGAATTTGGCAATAATGCTTTTATATATGCCCTGCAAAGCATGGAAGGTATACCCGCGCTTGAGGCCGATTACGAGGAAGGTAAAATGACGATGTATGTACCTGCTCATATTCCCGCTGTATGGGCAAAGAATGAGACCGTAGGGTATGAGAACAATATGGATATTGGTGATGGCCGGCATCTCTTCCTGTTACTGGAAAAAGACTTTAAGTGTATTGACGCTCCCGCACACGAAGACCAGTCTGATAATTTTGAGAACCCGCATAAAGTGTGCTGATTCCATCCATTTAATGACGGGGAAGCTCCTATTTGACGACAGAGATCTCTATCAGTTCATCATATCAATAATGCGGCATTTATATTATATAAATAGCACATAATTTTGATTTTTCGCCGCTATATATCGATAATATTAGTTAAATTTGAACTTGAGCCCCCTCCAATTGAGGGGTAATTGTATTATGTCTAAAAATCTGAGTGAATTATCGGGCAGGAAAGGGCTTCGGGAAAATCTTTTTGAGGAGTTAGGGATAGCTGCAACTGAAACAGGAACCGTATCTAAAAAAAATATAGAAAAACTTGCCGAGGAATTCCTGATGGGCAAAGCCAACGTATATGGCGCCGCCACATTTTACGATTTCCTGCGGCCTGAGAACCAGGGCAAGAAAGTATACGTCTGTAATGGCAGCTCTTGCATGACCGCCGGCACACAGGGTAAAGTAATAGACAAGCTCCACAAAGAATTTAAGGAAGAAGAGATAGGCGAGATGTGCTGCCTTGGCAGGTGCCACGAAAACAGTTCTTTTCACTACAACGGCCACAATTACAGCGGCAATGATATCAACGAGATCGCTGCGATAAAAAAAGGACAAACGCAACCCATCGATAAATACAATGTGGCCTCTGTGGGCACAGCAGTGCTTACCTGCGATTTCCCAGGCATTGATACTTACTATAAAACATTAAACATTGCGCTGAATACATCACCCGATAAATTGCTGGCAGAGCTGAAAACATCCGGGCTCAGGGGCCGTGGTGGCGCCGGCTTCCCTATCGGTTTCAAACTGGAATCGTGCAAGAATACAGCGGGCGATGTAAAATTCATTGTTTGTAATGCCGATGAAGGCGACCCCGGCGCATACAGCGACCGATACTTGCTCGAAGAGCGTCCACACGCAGTATTACTGGGTATGATAATAGCTGGCTACATAGCCGGCGCCAATACCGGCGTGGTATATATACGTGGCGAATACCCCGAAGCAATAGCGATCACAGAGAAAGCGATCGATGACATACGTGCAAAAGGCTTCATCGGTGAGAATATCTTAGGCTCCGGTTTTTCTTATGAATTCAAAGTGATCAAGGCGCAGGGCGCATATATATGTGGTGAAGAAACCGCCCTGCTTTCTTCCATAGAAGGCCAGCGGCCCGAAGTAAGGGTACGCCCGCCATACCCTACACAGTTCGGTCTGTTCAATAAACCGACGGTAGTTAACAACGTGGAAACACTCGCGTGCATACCCTGGGTGGTGACCAATGGCGGCGCAGCATTCGCGGCGATCGGCAGGGGAAGATCAACAGGTACAAAACTTGTATCGCTGGATGGATACTTTAACAAACCCGGTATTTACGAGGTAGATATGGGCACGCCGCTTTCGGTGGTGGTGAATGATCTTGGCGGTGGTTTCCGTGCGGGAATAAAAGCTATGCACATAGGCGGGCCGCTCGGCGGTCTTGTACCTGTAAGTAAGATCAATGATCTTTCTGTAGATTTTGAATCTTTCTCCCAAAACGGTTTCCTGCTCGGGCATGCATCGGTAGTGTGCCTGCCAAATGATTACCCCGTCATCAAATACATCGAGCACCTGTTCCAGTTCACTGCACACGAGAGTTGCGGCAAATGTTTCCCGTGCAGGCTGGGCTCTACAAGAGGTTATGAATTGGTGGGCAAGGCGCTCACCACCGACTATAAAATGGACCGTGAACTATTCACAGACCTTATTACTACAATGGAAATAGGATCATTGTGTGCATTGGGCGGCGGTTTACCGCTACCAATAAAGAATGCACTGCAATATTTTGATAACGAATTAGGACAGTATTTCTCATAAAACAATCTGTATGAGCAAGCAATTTTATGTAGAGAGTAAGCCCGGCAGCGGGGCGGCGGCAAAAGCACCGGCGGAGATCACCGGCAAATTCGCCTACATTGACGACCAACCATATGAAATAAAAGAGGGCGATACCATTCTCGCACTGATGCGCAGGCATTTTGGCCAGAAATCTGTGCCTACCCTGTGCGATGCACCTAACCTTGATCCGTTTGGCTCATGCCGTGTGTGCAGTGTGGATGTAGCGCTTACCAAGGGCGGCCCCGTAAAAACCATGGCTTCCTGTCATACGCCTGTTACTGCGGGTACTTATATCTATCCGGAGTCAGACCGCGTGCAGAAATTGCGCAAAAACATAGTGGAACTAGTGCTTACAGATCATCCGCTTGATTGCCTTACCTGCGAAGTGAATAATAATTGTGAACTGCAGGAAGTTGCGGCAAGGGTGGGCATACGTGATGTCCGTTATCCTGAAGGAAAAACACACCTGGACAGGAAGAAAGACCTGAGCCATGCCTATATGACATCGGATTTCTCCAAATGCATCAACTGTTTCCGTTGTGTACGTGCTTGCGATGAGGTGCAGGGCCAGTTCGTGCTCAGTATGGGTGGCCGTGGTTTCGACAGCCACATCATCAAGAGCATGGAGGTGAATTTTAAAGATTCGGATTGTGTAAGCTGCGGCGCATGCGCGCAGGCCTGCCCTACATCCGCCATCTCTGATATTTTTGAATCAAAGTCTATACAGGTTGATGAAAAGGTACGCACCATATGCACTTACTGTGGTGTGGGTTGCAATCTCGAAGTGGCAGTGAAAGGTGGCAAGATAAAATCAATACAGGCACCCTATACTGCCGATACTAACCAGGGTCATACCTGCCTCAAAGGCCGTTATGCATTCTCGTTCTATAATCACAAAGACAGGCTCCGCACACCGCTCATCAAAAAGAATGGCGAATTTGTAGAGGCTACATGGGATGAGGCTTACGATTTCATTACAAACAAGCTTACAGAAATAAAAACAAAATACGGGGGCGATGCTTTTGCAGGTATCTCATCCTCGCGCGGCACTAACGAGGAGAACTACCTCATGCAGAAATTCACCCGCGCGGTAATGAGTACCAACAACATAGATTGCTGCGCACGCGTATGCCATTCGCCAACGGCCATAGGCATGCAGCGCACATTTGGCACAGGCGCCGCCACCAATTCTATAAGAGACCTGAAACTAACTGATTGTATACTGGTGATCGGTGCCAACCCTACAGACGGGCACCCGGTAACAGGCGCTAAACTAAAACAGGTAGCATTGAGCGGCAAAACAAGCATCGTAATAGACCCGCGCCGCACGGAGCTTGCAAAATACGCCACTTATCACCTGCAACTACGCCCCGGCACTAATATGGCCTTGCTGAACATGATGCTGTACTACATCATATCAGAAGGAATGGAAGATAAAGACTTTATTGCCAGCCGCACAGAAGGATACGAAGATTTCAAAAAAGAGGTGCTGGCCAATAATATGGACGAGCTCGAAGCCATTTGCGGTGTGGATAAGAAATTGGTTCGCGATGCCGCTATCGCCTATGCAAGTGCGCCTAATGCGATGGAATTCCACGGCCTCGGTGTAACAGAGCATTCGCAGGGCACTTTTACCATAATGCTCATCTCCAGCCTGGCAATGATCACCGGCAACATAGGTCGTCCCGGCGTTGGTGTAAACCCGCTTCGCGGTCAGAACAACGTACAAGGCTCCGCCGATATGGGTTGCCAGCCTTACCAGGGCGCCGGTTACTTTGAAGTATCAGACCCGGTGGCTCACAAGAAATACGAAGAATTTTACAATGCCAAATTGCCAAACTATGCCGGCATGAAAATACCACAGATGTATGATGCTGCCCTTAATGGCAAGCTGAAAGCAATGTGGGTGATAGGCGAGGACATGGCGCAGACAGACCCTAATACGCACCATGTAGTGAAAGCACTGAGCCAACTGGATCTGTTCATTGTGCAGGAATTGTTCATGACAGAAACCGCCAAACTGGCAACCGTTATTCTTCCTGCATCTTCTTTCCTGGAGAAGAGCGGCACATTCACCAACGGTGAAAGAAGGATACAAAGAGTAAATGCGGTTGTGGCTCCTATAGAAGGCACCAAATCAGACGGGCAGATAATTGTTGATGTTATGAACCGTATGGGCTACCCGCAGCCTGATTATCATCCTGACTGGGTACTGGAAGAAATATCAAGGATAGTCCCTTTCTTCGAAGGTGTGAAATGGGATGAACTGGGCAGTGACGGCAAGCAGTGGCCTGTGGCAAAAGACGGCAAGGATACACAGATACTCCACACCGAAACATTTAAAAGAGGCAAGGGTAAGTTTGTGCACAATAGTTACAAAAAATCAGAGGAGCTGGTGCAAAATGAAAAAGCATACCCATACATCATTACTACCAACCGCGAACTGGAACACTATAACTGCGGTGCAATGACCAGGCGCACCAATAATGCACTTATTGTTACAGACGATGTGCTGATGATCAACCCCGTAGATGCCGCAAAACACCTCATCAACGAGGGCGATATGGTATGCGTGGAATCTCCGCGTGGTAAAGTGGATGTAAAAGCAAAGATCACCGATGAAGTGAAGCCGGGCATATTAAGCAGCACTTTCCACTTCCCTGATGTAATGATGAATAACATCACTTCCAGTGTATCAGATTCCGAGGCAATGTGCCCTGAATTCAAGGTAGTTGCCTGCAACATCAGGAAAAGCAAGGGTGAGTATAAAAAGAAAGCGACGGTATAAGAATTTATTGGCCTCACCCAAGATTTCTGCGTTTTATTACGTCTTTATAAGAAAGACTCTTATGAAAACGATAACCACGCTGTTTTTGATAATTCTGTCATTGCATTCTATAGCCCAGGAAGTAACCGGGCATGGGAATAATGAGATACAAGTATTTCGCTGCCCCACTCCCGGCCCTGTGTATATCATTGACGACTTTCCCCTGGTGCCGGCAAAAAAAGTTGACTGCGTAATGAAAGGTTATTTTATCGGTAGGCCTGATCCCTTCGACTATACCTTTACCCGCGCAGAATTAAAGAAATTACCGATAACCGATCTGCGCGATGCCCTCTGTTTATTACCGGGTATGTACCAGTCACGCAGGGGCGATGATGTGAATGTGTTTGGGGCAAGAATAAATAGCGTTAATTACATCATTG
>CAIJNJ010000184.1 GCA_903821975.1 uncultured Bacteroidota bacterium | reverse complement strand
CTTTTTGCTGATCGTGATTTCATACGCAGCCTGTAACCATTTGCGAAGTTCTATTTTGCTACCCTCAAAAATACTATCTGTGCGAACTGTGAAAGGCAAGCCGCAAGCCCTTTCGGAACACCTGTAAGAAGGTATGTCTTGGAACTTGCCACGGGCTTTTACTGTGTAAGGTTTCTTTGCAGTAGCGCAATGCGGACAAACCGGAACGCCTTGCCACACTTGGCTTTCAAGGTATACAGTAATATACCATCAAATACTTTAGTCAGATAAATTCAAACTTATACGCCTGGATTTGGAAATTTCCTCTTTGGAGTTTTCAAAAAGCTTATTCGCTATCCTCTACATCGGGTTGGTCTACATGCAGTTTATGAAAAAACCTGTGCGCTGCGGGGGCAAGCAGAAAGCCCACATTGGTAATAAATGCCACGCCGCTGAACAGGGCATATGCGGATGAAAATATTTTACCCCAGAAGTTCTTGACTTCTGCCACCGGTCCCATTCCACTTAATATCATAGATGCATTATGCACTGCATCTATCCATTCTATATGAGCGATATAATGATACCCCAGTATACCGATCAACAGGCAAATGAGCAGGATCAACATTGCTACCAGCAGGCTTTTTAACACCCGCATGTAAAAGGTACTCAGAGGCGCTATAGGCTGATGTCTATTTTCGTACATAATCTTATATCAATGACATTTAAAATGCTCGAATGGCTCTTTACACGACAGGCATTTATAAAGTGCCTTGCAGGATGTCGGCCCAAACTGGCTTACCAGTTCTGTTTCTTCCGATCCGCACCTCGGGCAGGTTACTTTATCTTCTTCAAATAATCCTAATGGCTGAAAAGCTTTCCGGTGAGGCGGCGCTATTCCATACGCTTTTAGTTTTTTCTTACCCTCTTCCGTCATCCAGTCAGTGGTCCATGCCGGGCTCAACTGCATTTCAATAGTAAGATTACCGATACCCCTGCTTATTAATGCCATGCGGATACCAATAGATATTACATCCATCGCCGGGCAACCACTGTATGTAGGTGTGATAAAAACTTTCACTGCAGTGTCGTTGCCTTTGCCCGTTACTTCCACGTCACGTACTATTCCCAGGTCCAGGATAGTAAGCGCGGGCACCTCCGGGTCAGTAACTGTTGATAGCCACTCGTATACTTGTTCTTTGCTTATACCTTCCATGTTCACTGTTTCTTCCCGAATAAATGATTATTGACCATAATTGTGCCATCATCCGCTTTTGAAATGATCAAAGCTGTTGCCAGCCGCAATTGCATTTCGTCCATTATCTTATAACTATGCGTATGCAGATCTTCTATTGTGCAGATAATATTCCTGCAACCGGCAGGCATATAAAAAAACTTGGACGAACGGAACCACAAGTTACGACTATCTACGCTTTGTGCTGTCGGGATAATTATTGAATTGATCTTTTTACCGCCATCACCTATAAGATCAAGATGTATATCCGGAGATTTATAATCGTCCTTGCTTAATAGAAACCAACATGAAAATTCATACACTTCACTGTCTTTTACCGGCTTTACCGGGATGTTTGCGATCACTTCATCACTCTTAACCGGTAATGATGCTCCCGTACCAAAGAGTTGTGTACCCGCTTTCCCGTTTTCAAAATGATTGATATACCACGCACCGTTAGCATTAACGCAGGTGTCGGCTGATCTCATATAGGGCAGAATGTTGTTTACACTATCTGCACACTTTTTGTCATTTGCCACAAGCCGCTCAGGATAAAATGCATATACCTTGCCGCCGTAGAAATCCCCAATAAAGTCAGATGCATCAAGAAGATAATGTTGATCTGCATCCAGCACTGCATTATCAAGAGAGAATAACAAGAATGGTTTATTACTCTTTATATCCCTTAATATCGCTTTATCAGTAAATGGCCCACCGGCTATCTTCACTTGCTTTTGTGCCACCGACCATGATGAGCGCGACATCATAACATCCACTATCGGCAGGTGAAGTTGCAGCGCGGGCCTTACCCCCATTGTAATGAGCCACCCGGGATCACCTACCCATATCTTTTCGGTGCCGATGTGAAAGAACGGCAGCAGCAACACCGCCTGGAAATCCTGCGGCTGATAATGCTTTTCCCTCAAAAACGAATCCCAGTTCTGCTCAAATTTAGAATACACCAGGTCATAATTATACGCGCCTTCACGAGATAGCTTCCTTGCAAACTCAACATTCCCGCTAGCCTCGTAAGCCCATATACTCATCGACAATATCAGGATCAAATACGCATAAAACAATTTCCGTTTGCGTATCAGTGTGTTTACAAATGAACCGATCACTACAACTCCGTAGATGGTGATAACATAGTAGAATATCCAGATGAACCGGCCCAATGTCCGGAATTGCTTTAAAACTGAGAGGTAATCCAAAAGCCACTCCATGTGCCAGATAAAAGGAATGCCCATACTCAGCAACAAAACCGCAAAAGCTATAAACAACCATATTGGCGAAAAGATTTGAAATACTGTATTTTCAGTCTGCTTTTTTCGCATCTTGTTTACTGCAAAAATGAGCATAGACATAAATACCGCCACCGCGCATACAAATCCTATATAAGAAAAACCCTCACCACCATTGCTTACCTTTTTTACCAGTTTCTGGTTAATCGCATGCTTCCATGCAGGGGAAAATTCAGAGGTAAATATTTGAGGCAATGTTGTATACATATCACCTTCCCTGAAAGGCGTCTCCGGACGGTCTGTAAATGGGTCGGTAACTTTCATTATTATGGCTACGACCAGAAAAACAAGTACCGCGCTAATTACAACAGGCAGTACGTGTTTTAGCTTGTCGGTAAATTTTTGTTTTATGAAAATAAAGTAGCCGAGTGTGTAACTCATTACCCATACCAATATCATAGCCATAAAATACGGATGCAAAAACGCGGTAATAATACCTATAACAAAAATGTATACGCAATATCGCCTTTGCCCTTCTTCATGATATAGGAGTGACCAATAGAACAACATGGGCATTACACACATATACCCTAAAGCATAATGGCCGTGCAGGCAAAATATCTGGGGGTCTCCTAACACTATAAGGCCTGCGAAGATGATCGACGCGGCCTGCGAAACCTTGAACCGGAGTAATATACGGTAAACAAAAATGATGGCCAGTATATAGCTCAGCCCTGTAAGCCACCAGAATACCGTAAGCGCCTGCCCGCTAGTGACATTATGAAAGTGTGTAAGCAATACCGACAATAACGGTTGCCCGTCTGTATAAACAATGTGTTCCCCATACGGATAATTCATTCCACCAAACCAATAACCGTGGCCGTACATAGAATGATATAGGTATGTAAAAGCATTTTTAATGCCATCCCCGCCCAGGTCAGGAAGCATGCGCCATGGAATGGTTACCATATATGACAAAGTAAATACGGTAATGCATGTTGCAAATACAACTGCTGTCAAAAACCATAATTTACGTTGTAATTTATCCATTATTGAAAAAGCAACTTGATAAAGTTGAACAGCTCAGGCAATAAAATACGAAAATTCATTTTGCGGAAGTGAACATTTTCATTTAATGCAACCGGGATGGCTTTTACCCGGAATTTTTTACTTTTAAAACACTTGTGCACAAACTCCAGATCGAACAAATAACGGTCGATGGTGGTTTGTAAAAACAAAGGAGCCGCTGTGCGCCTCATTCCCTTCAGACCGCACTGGGTATCTGTGATGGGCATGGAAAGAAAGAGCCTGATAAAAAACCGCAATATGCCCGATATCATACGGCGCATGAAAGGTACATGGTCGTAGTAGCTTGCATTTTTCACACCTATTGCCACATCATATTCATCATGCTTCAGCCCTTCATATATACTGTACATGCTGTCTTCTGAATATGGAAAATCTATGTCGGTATACATAATTATATCACCGGTTGCCTTTGCAACCCCTTGCCTTATGGCATACCCTTTCCCCCTGTTCTCTTTATAGCGTATTATTATTAATTGCCGGATATTTTGTTCCAGGAAGGCTAAACAAGCTCCGGTCACGCCCGGATTTTCTCCGTCAACTACAATGATCAGTTCTACTTCTTCACCTATGTCTTCGCAAAAAGTATGGTAATTAGTATATACAACCTGTTCCCACCCCTGCGGAGGATTATAACAAGGTAGAACCAGGGTAGCTATCATCAGCGGGATATTAATACTAGCAATAACTGCAAATCAAAGAAAATATTTTACCAGGCCATTCCGGGGTATGCCCGTTGCATAAATTGCAACTCGGCAAGTATGTATCCCAGTTGCTCTGTATGGCGCCCTTCTTTACCACCCTGTTGCATCCAGGTGCCGGTTGGGGTATTAATTGTGGCTTCTTCAAATACAGCACTGACCCGCTGCATCCATAATGGTTTTATAGCTTCAATATCCACTCCTGTGCCTTCCTGCAACATTATTTTATCTGTATCGTTCATTACAAACAATTCGCCGGTATAAGCCCACAATTCATTTACTGCATGCTGCATCCGTTGGTGGCTCTCGCTGGTACCGTCGCCCAGGCGCACTACCCATTCACTGCTCCAGCGAAGGTGGTAAGTAACTTCTTTTAATGATTTCTCTGCAACAGCTGCCAGGCTTTCATCCTTACATCCGGCTAAGTGCTGAAAGAAAAAGTAATTGAATGTGTCGTAAAAAAACGAACGTGCTATTGTATAGGCCCAGTCAATATTTGGCTGTTCCAGCAGTAACATATTTCTGAAATCCCAACCGTCGCGCAAATAAGCAAGGTCATCCTCACCTAGATTTTCGCCGGACGCGACGAGGTTTTGTATAGCCACTGAGGTAAAAGCATTTTTCTTTTCACCCTGTGGCAACCGGTTGAATTGCTCTGCTGCATATTGATATAGTGTACGTGCCCTGCCAAGGTGATCCAGGGAAGTATTGGTAAGGGCAATATCCTGTTCCAAAACAGGGCCATGTCCGCACCATTCACTTAGACGATGCCCTATGATAAGTGCATCATCGGCAAGTCGCAATGTATAATCTAAAAGGTATCTCTGTTTATTCATTAAAAGATCTTTAACCCTACATGTATTTTACTTCGTCAGGAAGATTGTAAAATGTAGGATGGCGGTAAATTTTATCATTTGCCGGGTCGTATAGCGATTCTGATTCACCCGGATCGGATGCATGAATGAATTTGCTCTCCACTACCCATATGCTTACCCCTTCCATGCGGCGGGTATATACATCACGCGCATTTTCTATAGCCATCTCAGCGTCTGCGGCATGCAGGCTGCCTGCATGTTTATGGTCCAATCCTACTTTGCTGCGGATAAACACTTCCCACAGAGGCCATTCACTTTTGTTAGTTTTATTTATTTCCTGTGTCATATTTCCAAATGAAGTATTAATACTTACAGTTACGGGAACTTATCAACCAATCAACCATTCAACTTACCCGTCACGCCGCCTTCACCGCATCTTTCTTCGCTTTCCTTTTTTCAGCATGGGCCATTGCTGCATCTCTTACCCACTTACCGTCTTCCCAGGCTTTTTTCCGTGTTTCCAGGCGTTGTTTATTACATGGGCCATTCCCCTTTACTACATTCCAGAACTCATCCCAGTTGATAGCGCCAAAATCAAAGTGCCCACGTTCTTCATTCCATTTCAGGTCTTTATCGGGAACTTCAAGCCCCAGTACTTTTGCCTGCTCCACCGTAACGTCGACAAATTTCTGGCGAAGTTCATCGTTGGTAAGCCTTTTTATACGCCACCTTACACTCTGTTCGGTATGCGGGCTCTCGGCATCCGGCGGGCCAAACATCATAAGCGATGGCCACCACCAGCGGTTAAATGCATCCTGGGCCAGCTTTTTTTGTATCTCTGTTCCTTTTGACAAGGTGAGCATTATCTCAAAACCCTGGCGTTGGTGAAAACTCTCTTCTTTACACACCCTTACCATAGCCCTTGCATACGGGCCGTAAGATGTACGGCATAAAGGTACCTGGTTCATAATAGCGGCTCCGTCTACAAGCCAGCCAATGGCACCCATATCGGCCCATGTAAGTGTGGGGTAATTAAATATTGAGGAGTATTTCGCCTTGCCTGTATGTAGCTGATCATATAATTCATCCCTGGTCACACCCAATGTCTCTGCCGCACTATACAGGTATAACCCATGACCTGCCTCGTCCTGCACTTTTGCCAGCAATACCGCTTTACGGCGCAGGCTTGGAGCACGAGTGATCCAGTTACCTTCCGGCAGCATGCCTACTATCTCACTATGGGCGTGTTGCGATATCTGCCTTATGAGCGTCTTACGGTAATCATCCGGCATCCAATCTCTCGGTTCTATGGTTAGTTCCCGGTCTATAAGGCTGTCAAAATGCTCCTGGAATGAGTGCACTGTCATGTATGATAGATTTTCAGTTACAAATATACGGTTTTCCATTAACAGGTCAGCGTTTTCAGGACCGTTTGTTTACCGCATATAATATAGTACGACCGGTTGATGACATATAAATTATGTGATATTTTTCATTGATCTCCGTAAAAAACTCCCTGAAATGCTCATTCTGTAATGCCTGGGCATCGTAACACCACATCAATATATAATCTATAGTTACGCCGGTTGCCTGTTTATATCCTTCAATAGTGGCAAATGGCGGTTGCCCTTCAAAACCTTCATACTTGTTGAGATAGGTGTAGGGATTTACATTTTCTTTCCATACGAGTGGAAAATAGCTCATGTGGGCTTCGTAATTATCTAAAATGATCAATGGTTTCTTCAAACCCATGTATTGAGACGCATGACAATACAACCAATTCCGGTCTGCGATTAATTTGCCATGTCCATCTCTGCCACTTGGAGAAAAATCCAGCGGCAGCACTACAGAAAACGGCTTTATGCTGTCCACGGCAGATATATATGTTGTCACACCTTCAGAGGCAGACAACTGGCAAGGTATCCTCACCATACCTAATCCAATGAAACATCCGAATAAAACAATGGCCCCAATATTTTTAACCTTCCCGGCAGGTAGCCTGTAAGCAATACAGCACGCAATAATTATAAAAACGAACAATTGTACTCTAAGCGTGATCAATATCAACCTGCTTAAGAATACTTCCGGAAAAAATAAATAAACAAAGCCTACAAACAACAGTGACAATAAAAAACCATCATACTTATTTATTACCGGGTGTTTTTTAAAAGTAAGCAGCGAAACAGAAAATAATATCAGCAATCCAACTCCTGTTATTGTAGCAAAAAACTCTTCCTGCCGGGTAATATTTACAAGATACCTGAACCGGATAAGCTCCAGCATTCTGTATAAATGCGGTGCTAGTTGTATCTGCAGCCCACCTTCTTTTGCCGTAAACCAAATCATCAATAACAGAAACGGTAAAAGAAAAAGGAAAAGAAAACCTGCATGTTTTAATAAGAACGCCATGCGCTTACGTTTGTCCTCATTGCACGCTATGGCATAAGAAATTACAAGTGATGCGCATGTAATTGAACCAAAAACAAATGCCAGAAGATGGGTAAAAAAAACAACCGCCACCACCGATATGAATAAAACACCATTGACAATGTTCCTCTTATCAAGGAAACGCAGCCAGCTCCAGACCATCCAGAAATAAATGGCAATGCTGAACGAGAAATTGTAAAAACCCTTAAAAAGCGGATGCGTAAAAACAAAAATAAATATCACCAACGGCCAAAACCGGTCGTTATTACTTATCTTTTTAAATAATAAATACCCACCTGCCGCAAACAACAGTACGTATAGTGTAAGCAATATTTTTTCGGCTATAACACCGTTTACAAGAAACATTAACAACGCCATTGTAACGGTAGAAAGCCAGTTAGGATTGGGTTTATATACGGCAGTATAGAAACGTGTGTAAAATGGCACATTCTTACCGCTCCACAGATCGTGAAGCACTTGTGCATTATAAACATGGCAGGGACCATCACCCGTCAGGAAGTATTCAGGCAGCCATACCTGCAACAGGCACAATGCAAAACCAATAAATAATAAATAGTTTGCGGCTTTTTGCATGAAATAACTGTTTACAAAAGAAATCACCCTGCAGTTTGCAGCATCATGTTTTCTAATTCGCAAAAATGAACCTTAAGGTAACGCCACCCCGGGTATTGGTTGTAGGATACGAGTTAGATACATATGGTATCGTTTGCTGCCTGTCGAAGAAGAAATGCAACGTCAGTTTCTGCGTTACAGAATAATCCATTGTAGGCGATATCCTGATCACTTTTTGCCCCCTCGATATTACGCTGATATTATTGGCAAAATAGGTGTCACTCGATTTGTCATCCCTCAACCCTATATCCAGCTTTACGATAAGTTCATTCTTTAATTTCTGAACACCAAATACACTGAACGGCAGCTTGATGCCCTTCTTCCGATACCCGGCACCGATCACATACTCCTTACTTGCGTTCTCACTTACCTGGTAATCTATCAGGCTCAGGCTCTCCATCTTCGACTCCCGCACTTCAAACTTAGCGGTGAGGTGATTTTTCAATGCTACATCCACGCCTATCAATGGGTTAAACGCCTGCGATATCGTCACATTCGGCACCTGGAAGAATGGAACGTAATTACGTGAATTGGAATCTATGAACGAAGGGAACCCTAAACCGTAAAGATCATTGAATAACAGGTTAGAGCTGAAACCATTCATAGACATAGACCCTGTATATGCATGGTTAATAATAACACTCGTGAAAATATTCGACAGCAGCGGTATTTTACTAAGCCCGTTATAGGTCACCTTCCAGTTGGGCATAGGCGTAAAATATTTGAACGGATTATCGTTTATATTGGTATGTGTATAGTCTATAAGCGGTTCATCACTGGCGCTTTTACCGGAGTATGCCGCTATAAAAGAAGGAATAAGCACATCCTGTGAAAATGGTCCGTATCCTTTGGTGTATCCCGGGTTGCTAGGATCTGGCAATCCGTTAGTATATGGGTTACTCAGCCCTATGCGCTGCGAAATAACAGGCCTGTCGTTGAGGAACTGGTTGTAAATCTTAGAGGTCACGTCCGTGTTGTTGAACATGCTTTTCAGCGCCACATAACTGATATTGAACGAACCTGTTTCATACGGGTTGAAGTGATTGTATATGTTTGGCCCGTTTGCACCTAAAGTATCGGCATACAACTCGCTGTGCGACTTACTGAATGTCTGCGTAAGTGTCAGGTCTATCCTGAAATCCTTTTGCGGCTGCAGTGTTGCGGTAACATTCAGGTTGCGCGAGTAGGTCTGCTGAAACTGGGCATTGAACAGGGAATCTCTTGTAAGCCGGCCGGCAGCAGCCTGCTGGGCCAGCCATGTATAGTTTGGCTGGTATCCATACACAAAATTAAAGCCCGGCGCACTGGAATAATTATTCACACCCATAAAGCGGGTGCTGTCCATATAGCCAGGTAATATAGTACCTCCCGTTTGGGTCAGGTTTATGGTCATCCTGTTCACCATAGTGAGAATGTGCCCCAGCACCTGCTCCGTCGGCGATAGCTCAGGCAACTTGCTTCGCCTTAATTTTCTTGCAGCTTTTTTTGCAGCCTTTTGCTTTGCTTTCTCTGCAGCAGCTTTAGCCCTATCCTGTTCGCTCTGCAACTGTACTAATGAGTCAAGCTGCTCATCCGTCATCCCGCCTGTATTAATATTCGGGAAATTCGGGAATGGGTTATTTGCATTATTATTACCACCGGTGTTGCCATTGCCATTGTTGCCGCCACTACCATTATTTACAGTCCCGTTACCTGTGTTCGTGCTGTCCGGTTTGCCACCGTTATTGCCTTTATTTCCTCCTCCCTTGCCCCCGTTGTTTCCATTATTGTTACCGCCATTGCCCCCTCCCTGGTTCCCGGTTCCGGTACTACCATTATTATTTCCGCCTGCATTGCCACCGTTGTTACCGGCACCACTGCCTGTAGTCCCGGCACCATTGCCTCCATTATTTCCTCCCCCCGCTACTCCTCCTGTATTTCCGCCTCCAGAATTGCCACCGGCATTTCCATTGTTACTTCCACCGTTGTTGCCACTTGCGTTTCCACCAGTAGAGCCGCCTCCGGCTGTACCACCACCCGTAGTGCCACTATTGCCACTACCTGTATTCCCACCTGTACCCGCCGATCCACCACCATTAGTGCCGCCCGCGGCTCCGCTGCCACTACTGTTATTACCGGTAGCACCACTTCCGCCACCGCCATCTTTTGTTTGCCGGAGGTCTTTTACATTCTTATTGCCATTTGCCGGCGCCACGTTATTGCCAGATCCGGAGCCAGGGCCAGGAGTTGTTTTACCACCTGCATCTTTCTTTGGCGGCGGTTTGGCATTAAGCGCTTTCAACCATCTCCATTTATCATAAAGCTTGGTGAAATTCAATTCCCCCGTAAATGTTTTGGTCTGTGTATTTCCAATAGTATTACCCAGGTCATACGCCACCGGCAAAGCTCCTGTCCACGAATAGTTTGCTGCATAGGCTATACGGGCGCTCATCCAGTCGGTCAGCGGCAACTTGGACAAGGGCACATTATACGAGCTGTTAAATGTCTGTGCATAAGATGTAGTGTGGCCAAAGGTTTTGATCCTGTCCCATAACGAATCCTTCTTCGCCTTCGTATCTATCAGCCCATAGGGCTCATCAATACGCGATATGTTAGTTGCGGAATAATCAAACGATAAAGACTTGGTAAGCTCCCAGCGCAAAGTATACACACGGTTCCAGTTGAAGGTCTTATAAAATGTCGGGGGAATGCTATAACCGCTGCCATCATAAATATTACGCACCTGCGTTTCTTCATTTACACGCAACAGGTCATTACGTAAAGAAAAAGTAGATGGCAATGGATTAAAGTTGAAATCCTTAACTAATGAGAACCATTTCGATTTTGATTTGACCAGTCTTTTAAAAGGCTCAATGGGCTTAGACTTAATGGCATAAGTATATCCTAACCCGAATTTCTGGGTATTCGTGTTATCCAT
>CAIJNJ010000183.1 GCA_903821975.1 uncultured Bacteroidota bacterium | reverse complement strand
CTACTACCAGCACTTTTTTGTTTGTGAGCACATCTTCTTTCAGGCGCAGGTTTTCGATGATCTTCCTCTTTTCGGGCAGCAGGTCTTTATGGTTCAGGTGCATGTGCATCACGGCCTCTTCAAGCAGCAGTTCCAGCGAGTTCACATTTTTAAGCAATATCCTGTTTGCATATTGTTTCAATTGTGTCTTCTCTTTAGGAGAGAAATCTTTTGCTGAATAGATGATCACCGGCATCATTTGCGCCTTCTTAACAGCGTTTATTTCTGTTACAAAGTCCAGGCCGCCTATGTCAGGAAGCATATAGTCGAGGGTAACACAGTCATAAACGTTATTCTTCACCAGCTCTATTGCTTCCTTTCCTGTTGTAGCTACTGTAATCTGCACAAGGTTGCCGTTTTCGAGCTCCTTGACGATCTGTGAACAGTCTATTTCGTTGTCTTCTATAACCAGCAGTTGCCTTGGTATCCTGGCGTTGAAGTCCACAATATCATTGAACAGGACAGATAACGCTTCGTTTTTCAACGGCTTCAGGTGGAAGCTCCTTGCTCCGCGCTTCATTGCCAATACCCTGTTCTCTTCCCCTGATATGAGATGTACGGGAATGTGCCTGAAGTTCATATCATTCTTGAAGAGGTCCAGTATTTTCCATCCGCTGGCATCCGGCAATTTTACATCAAGGGTGACCGCAGTGGGGTTGTATTTATTTGCCAGTTCAAAAACCTCGCCGAAGCTGGTTGCCACGATCGTTTTCAGGTTCATTTCATGCGCCTTGTCTATCATGATCTTTGCAAACCGGAGATCGTCTTCCACTACCAGCACTATTTTGTCATTGACCGAGATATTATTGCGGTCATCCCCGGTATGATTTATGATCTCATTGACACCTTCCAGGTCGCGATCCGGCAGTTTGATTGTTGGTACAGTCTGGATTGAGATCTTTTCATCATTCTGGGCCAGCTCGTACTCGCTCAGCACCATAGCGCTTGATTTCTCTTTCTTCATCAGCTTCGGATTGTATTCAATAGGCAGGTATAGTGTGAATATGCTGCCTTTCCCTACTTCACTGTCCAGTTCTATAGTACCACCGAGCAGATCTGCCAGGCCGCGGCTGATAGAAAGCCCGAGACCAGTACCGCCATACTTGCGGCTTGTAGACCCCTCGGCTTGCTGGAAGGCTTCGAAGATGATATTTTGTTTGTCTTTTTGTATGCCTATGCCGGTATCCGTGATCTCGAACGCCACTACCTTCTTTGCTTTCTCCAGGCTCGGGTTGCCCATTCTCCAGGTCTTTGTGGACTCATATATGCGCAGTTTAACCTCGCCTTTTTCGGTAAACTTGAACGCGTTAGACAACAGGTTCTTAAGGATCTGGTTGAGGCGCTGAACGTCTGTTTCAATGATATCCGGCAGAACTGTTTCTTTTTCGATCGTGAATTTGAGGTTCTTGCTTTCGGAAACGTGTTTAAAGGTTGTTTCCACAAAGTTGGTGATCTCATTGAAGCGCACATTGATAAAGTCTGCAGAGATATATCCCGATTCGATCTTCGAAAGGTCAAGGATATCATTGATCAGTTGTATCAGGTCATCGCCGCAACTGTGGATCGTTTTTGCAAACCGCACTTGTTTTTCGGTGAGGTTCCCTTCCTGGTTCTCAAACAGCTGCTGTGCAAGTATCAGCAGTGAGTTGAGCGGAGTGCGCAGCTCGTGCGACATATTTGCAAGGAACTCCGATTTGTATTTGGATGTAAGTGTAAGCTGCTCTGCTTTTTCTTCCAGTGACTTTCTTGCTTCTTCCACTTCCTTGTTCTTATTTTCCACTTCATCCTTTTGTTTTACCAGGAGGTGGGCTTTATCCTGAAGCTCTTCGTTCGTACGCTTCAGCTCATCAGCCAGCGAAGTAGATTGTTCGAGCAGGTGTTCTGTTCTGGAGTTAGTTTCAATTGTGTTCAACACAATACCGATACTTTCCGTAAGTTGGCTGAGGAAGTCGAGGTGGGTTTCGTTGAATGCTTCAAAAGAGGCGAGCTCGATAACCGCTTTAATTTCCTTTTCAAACAATACGGGCAGGATGATGAGGTTGAGCGGGGTAGCCTCGCCAAGACCTGAGCCAATTCTCACATAGCCTTCGGGCACATTGGATAAGAGTATCTTTTCTTTTTCCATTGCACATTGGCCTACAAGCCCCTCGCCAAGCCTGAATTCTTTTTTTATGTTCAGCTCATCCTTATACGCGTAGGCTGCAAAAAGTTTCAGGGTACTGCTGTTAAAATTCTCGTCCTGCTCCAGTATATAGAACATACCATGTTGTGCGTTCACCACCTGCGCCAGCTCAGACAGGATACGGCGGGTTACCGTATTCAGGTCTTTCTGTCCCTGCAGCATTTGTGTAAACTTCGCGAGGTTCGATTTCAGCCAGTCCTGTTCCTGGTTCCTCAGTGTTGTTTCCTTCAGGTTGGTGATCATCTGGTTGATGGTATCTTTCAGCTCTTCCACCTCACCTTCGGCATTTACACGTATCATTCGGGTAAGGTCTCCTTTTGTTACCGCAGATGCCACCTCGGATATTGCACGTACCTGTGTGGTTAAGTTTTCCGCGAGCTGGTTCACATTCTCCGTCAGGTTTTTCCAGATACCTGAGGCACCCGGCACATTCGCCTGTCCGCCAAGTCGTCCGTCTACGCCCACCTCACGGGCCACGGTAGTTACCTGGTCTGCAAATACCGCCAGCGTATCGATCATTTCATTAATAGTATCTGTAAGCTGCGCCACCTCGCCGCGCGAACTGATGGAGAGTTTCTGTTTCAGGTTGCCAGTAGCTACAGATGTTACCACCTTGGCAATACCGCGCACCTGGCTGGTAAGGTTAGACGCCATCATGTTCACAGAGTCGGTAAGGTCTTTCCAAGTACCGGCCACACCTTTTACTTCCGCTTGTCCACCAAGTTTTCCTTCCGTTCCCACCTCACGTGCCATACGCGTTACTTCGAATGCGAATGAGTTAAGCTGGTCCACCATAGTATTGATGGTATTCTTCAGGTCAAATATTTCACCCTTAACGTCAATAGTTACCTTCTTTGAAAGGTCACCGCTGGCCACAGCCTTTGTTACTTCGGCAATGTTGCGCACCTGGCTTGTAAGGTTACCCGTCATTTGGTTCACAGAGTCCGTAAGGTCTTTCCATGTACCTGCCACACCGGGCACGAAAGCCTGCCCGCCCAGTTTACCATCCGTACCCACCTCACGTGCAACACGCGTTACTTCCGATGCGAAGGCGCGTAACTGGTCCACCATCGTGTTCAGTGTTTCTTTCAGTTGTAATATTTCGCCACGCACATCCACCGTTATTTTACGCGACATGTCCCCATTCGCCACGGCTATAGCCACGTTTGCGATGTTGCGCACCTGGTCGGTAAGGTTGCCGGCCATCTGGTTCACGGAGTCTGTAAGGTCTTTCCAGGTACCTGCCACACCGGGCACATGCGCTTGTCCGCCAAGTTTACCTTCCGTACCCACCTCACGTGCCACACGCGTTACTTCTGATGCGAACGCACGAAGCTGTTCCACCATCGTATTGATCGTGTTTTTCAGCTCCAGTATTTCCCCCTTCACATCCACCTCTATTTTTCTTGAAAGGTCTCCGTTCGCTACCGCTGTCGTTACTTCCGCAATGTTACGTACCTGGCTGGTAAGATTCCCGGCCATTACATTCACAGAGTCTGTAAGGTCTTTCCATGTACCACCTACACCCGCCACATCAGCCTGTCCGCCAAGTTTGCCTTCCGATCCCACTTCACGCGCCACACGTGTTACTTCAGATCCGAATGAGTTGAGCTGGTCCACCATTGTATTGATGGTATTCTTTAACTCGAGTATCTCGCCTTTTACGTCCACGGTGATCTTACGCGAAAGGTCGCCCTTTGCCACAGCTGTCGTTACTTCGGCAATGTTTCTCACCTGGGCGGTGAGGTTACTACCCATCTGGTTCACGGAGTCTGTAAGGTCTTTCCATGTACCGCCCACACCCTGTACCTTGGCTTGTCCGCCCAGCTTACCTTCCGTACCTACTTCCAGCGCTACACGCGTCACTTCCGATGCGAATGAGTTAAGCTGGTCCACCATTGTATTAATGGTATTTTTAAGGTCAAGGATCTCACCCTGCACGTTCACCGTTATCTTCTTTGAAAGGTCACCGTAGGCCACCGCTGTGGTTACCTCGGCAATGTTTCGCACCTGTGCGGTAAGGTTACTGCCCATCTGGTTCACAGAGTCTGTAAGCCCTTTCCACACACCGCCTACGCCTTTTACTTTAGCCTGCCCGCCAAGCTTACCTTCCGTACCCACTTCCAGCGCCACACGCGTTACTTCCGATGCGAATGAGTTGAGCTGGTCCACCATCGTATTGATGGTATTTTTCAGCTCTAATATTTCACCTTCCACATCCACGGTTATCTTTTTGGAAAGGTCACCGTTTGCCACCGCTGTAGTTACCTCGGCAATGTTTCGCACCTGTGCTGTCAGGTTGCTGGCCATCTGGTTCACGCTATAAGTAAGGTCTTTCCATACACCGCCCACACCCTTCACCGTAGCCTGCACACCCAGTTTACCTTCCGAACCCACCTCCCTTGCCACACGCGTTACTTCCGATCCGAATGAGTTGAGCTGGTCCACCATGTTATTGATCGTCTTTTTCAGCTCCAGTATTTCTCCCTGCACGTCCACGGTTATCTTTTTGGAAAGGTCACCGTTTGCCACAGCTGTTGTTACCTCGGCGATATTTCGCACCTGGCCTGTAAGGTTGCCCGCCATCTGGTTCACAGAGTCGGTGAGATCTTTCCATACACCGCCTACACCTTCCACAGTAGCCTGTCCGCCCAGTTTGCCTTCAGATCCTACTTCCCTCGCCACACGCGTTACTTCCGAACCGAATGAGTTGAGCTGGTCCACCATCGTATTGATCGTGTCTTTCAGCTCCAGTATTTCACCTTTTACGTCCACCGTGATCTTACGCGAAAGGTCCCCCTTCGCCACGGCTGTTGTTACCTCGGCAATGTTTCTCACCTGGGCGGTAAGGTTACTACCCATTTGGTTCACCGAATCGGTAAGGTCTTTCCATACACCGGCCACACCTTTCACTTCCGCTTGTCCGCCCAGTTTACCTTCCGATCCCACTTCCCTCGCCACACGTGTCACTTCCGCGGAGAAGGAGTTGAGCTGGTCCACCATGGTGTTGATCGTATATTTCAACTCCGATATTTCCCCTTTCACGTCCACGGTGATCTTCTTTGAGAGGTCACCTCTCGCCACGGCTATTGTTACCTCGGCGATGTTACGTACCTGGCCCGTAAGGTTACTGGCCATCTGGTTCACCGAGTCGGTAAGGTCTTTCCACGTACCACCAATACCACGCACCTGTGCCTGACCACCCAGCTTACCTTCCGTACCCACTTCCAGCGCCACACGCGTCACTTCCGAAGAGAAGGAGTTTAGCTGGTCCACCATTGTATTGATCGTATTTTTCAGCTCCAGTATTTCCCCCTTCACGTCCACGGTAATTTTGCGGGAAAGGTCACCCTTCGCCACAGATGTTGTTACCTCGGCGATGTTACGCACCTGTGCTGTGAGGTTGCTGGCCATCTGGTTCACGGAGTCGGTAAGGTCTTTCCACACACCACCTACGCCCTTTACCGTTGCCTGTCCGCCGAGCTTACCTTCCGTACCCACTTCCAGCGCCACACGTGTTACTTCCATGGAGAAGAGGTTAAGCTGCTTCACCATGTCATTCACTTCTTTAGCTATTCGCGCAAACTCACCCTGCAGCACGTGGTCGCCTATCTGCAGCGGCATTTGCTGCGAAAGGTTGCCCTTTGCCACAGAACTGATAACCCCCGCTATCTCAATAGTAGGATGTACGAGGTCTGATATAAGTGTATTCAGTGAGTCGACCCCCGTACTCCAGGAGCCCTTTGCAAACGGCACCTCTATGCGGTGGGTCAGTTTCCCCTGCTTGCCTATGGTATTACTGGCGCGGGTGAATTCCTGTGTCATTTTCTGGTTCATGAAAATGATCTCGTTCAGGGTATCACATATTTTACCGCTGATGCCTACCTGGTCTATTGGCATACGCACATCGAAGTTCCCGTTCCTTACTTCTATGAGTATCCGCAGCAGTTCTTTATCCAGTATATCGGATGGCCTGGGGTCATTATAGGATTCGTAATATTGTTTCGGTCGGGCCGAGGGGCGGGTTTTGCTCTTTTCTTTTTTGATTTTTCCCGGTGTTATTGTTTCCGGTCTTTCCAGCGCTATCGCTTCGCCGGCTAATGTTCCATTGGAACCATTCAATGTGTCATTTTCAGTATTCATAATACTAAAATTGGGGGTGAACAATATTTTTGAAGGCAAATAATTACATATGAATAATGTATTTGTTGCTAATTTTTTAAACCCGTGAAAAAAAATGAGGTAAAAAACCTCTAAAAAAATCGTGCCACAGCTTGAATAATAAGAGTTTAGAAAAGCGTAGCATTATTCCGGCAGTATTTCATATTCCCCCAGACGTATTTTGGGAAAATTCACCTGTTTTGGCTTCCACACTTTTCCCCAAAACAAAGTTTTATCCGACATTCATACCAGCTGCTATAAGAAGTGAAATCGGTTAGTTTCCGTACCTTTGTATAGGTTGTAATTCCGGCAAATAAGGGTGAATAAGTTATTCACAATTGTGCATTACTTTATCCACCCGGATAGCTGAGGTACACTAATTTCGGTAGTGAAAAAGAAAGCAGAAAGTATGGATATCGAACAATTAATGCCACACGTAGAAGCCCTGATATTTGCCAGCGAGCGCCCACTTACACAAATGGAAATAACCGAGTTGCTGGGGCAGGCTTTTGAGGAGCCTGTAGAATCAGAGCGTATTGCCACCTGCGTAGATGCTATCCGTGAAAAATATGAGGCTGATTACTATCCGTTCCAGTTAAAGGAAATAGGCGGCGGTTTCCAGTTCCTGACCAAAAAGACCTTCCATAAAACCGTACTGCAGCTTAATGGCGACAAGCATATTAAGAAACTGTCTGCCGCTGCGATGGAGACACTATCTATAATAGCCTACAAGCAGCCGATAACCAAGAGCGAAATAGAATATATACGCGGCGTAAGCGCTGATTACAGCATCCAGAAACTGCTGGAAAAAGAACTTATTGTTATTTCCGGCCGCAACGAAGATATGGTGGGCAAGCCGCTTATCTATAATACCTCTAAGAATTTCATGGATTACCTTGGTATCAACTCACCGGCACAGTTGCCGCAGATAAAAGACATTACTGATATGGAAATAGTAATGCCTACCAGCGCAGAAGAAGCGATACCCGCTGATGCGCAGGGGTTGATATTGGTTACCGAGCATGGCGCATTGAAACAGGCATCATAAAAGACAGATGATATTTTTCACAACTTACCGCCCCACCTGGGGCGGTTTTACTTTTTTAAAACTCCGCCCTGAGTCTTTTCTATGCGTATATTTGTTCCAAATACCGTTATGAACGCCCGTATTTTTACTTTATTCTTTTCCGGCCTGTTTGTTTTTCAGCCACTTGTATTTGCGCAAAAAAAGGCAGATAAAAAAACGGCAAAGCAGGTGGAGACTGACGTTACCTACCTTGCATCGGATGAGCTGGAAGGCCGCAGAACCAGTACAGAAGGCGAGCGCAAGGCCGCTGATTATATAGAAAAGCGGTACCAGGATGAAGAGATAGCGCCTTATAAAAACCACTACCGATATCCGTTCCATTTCGTTTATGGTAAGGAAATATCAGGGGCTACGCAGATCCGTATAAATAATGTGCTGATGCGCATTAACGAAGATGCTTTCCCGCTGCCATTCAGCGCAAACAAACATATTACCAGCGAGATACTGCCCGAGGTAATGGAGCAGGGCAACATATGGCTCATGCCGCTTTACGACGACCAGGACAAAGCAAACGATCCGCATTTTGAGGCAGAGAAATATATGTTTGAGCATGCCAAAGAAGCGGCAAAGCAAGGCGCATCGGGTGTGATATTTTATGACGGGTTTGGTGCAAAGTGGCCGCCGTCTTTCAACAGGCATTCGGACATTGAGCAGGCAGATATACCCGTAGTTTTCTTAACTCATGACGCCTACCAGAAGTATGTGAAACAGCAGGACGGCGGCAGCACCCCGGCCAGCCAGAAAGGTGGCCTGGCGATAGACCTCAATATATCTGTAAATAAAGCAGAGCGTACCGGTACCAATATTGCCGCTTATGTGGATCATGGAGCAAAGTATACTGTAGTGCTGGGCGCCCATTATGACCACCTGGGTTATGGCGAAGATGAGAACAGCCTTTTTGCGAATGCCGTGAAAGAGCACCAGATACACCATGGCGCCGATGATAATGCCAGCGGCACAGCAGCCCTGCTGGAAGTAGCCAAATGGGTGAAGGGTAACAAGAAACTGCACAATTACAATTACCTGTTCATCAACTTCTCCGGTGAGGAGCTGGGGTTATATGGTTCCAAAATGTTCGTAAAAGACGAACATGTAGACAGTGCCCAGGTAGCCTATATGATAAACATGGATATGGTAGGCAGGCTCAACGACAGCACTCACTCGCTGACACTTGGTGGCGTAGGCACCTCGCCGGTATGGGAAGAGGTGGTGAAAATGGGCAATGATGATTTCAAGATCACGATAGATAGCTCAGGCGTGGGGCCATCGGACCATACGAGCTTTTATAATGCGGGCATACCGGTACTGTTTTTCTTTACGGGCACGCACAGAGACTATCACAAACCCAGCGACAAGGCTGATGTAGTGAACTATCCCGGGGAAGTGGAGGTGATACGCTATGTGGAGAAGACCGTGACAAAACTGGATAAGGAAAATGTAAAGCCACAGTTCACAGCTACACGCCAGATAGCGACCGGCAAGCGTAGCTACAAGGTATCGCTGGGTATTATGCCCGACTATACTTACCAGGATGGTGGGGTGCGGGTAGAGGGTGTGAGCGATAACCGCCCGGCGATGAAAGCTGGCGTGAAGCAGGGCGACATCATCATAAAGCTGGGTGATAACCAGGTGAGCGGCATGCAAAGCTATATGGAAGCCCTGAACAAATTTTCTCCCGGCGACAAGACGCAGGTGACCCTGAAGCGTGATGGTAAGGAAATGGTATTGCCTATAGAGTTGAATAAGTAATTAAGGCAAAGGTTAAAGCCTGCCTGCCGGTAGGCAGGGGCAAAAGCCAAAAGTTATCCGGAGCTTTAGTTTCTATTTAACCGCGAAGACGCTAAGGCGCAAAGTTTACATTTATACACAAAATAATAAGAGGATGCCATTGCGGGCATCCTCTTGATTATTGTTTAAAACTAAAGCTTATTTAGTTTTAGTCTTTTCAACTGTCTTAGTTGTAGTCTTAGTGTCAGTCTTTGTTTCTGTAGCAGGAGCAGCAGCTGGCTTAGTAGTGTCAGCAGGCTTAGCAGCAGCAGCAGTCATTGTGTCTGCAGGAGCTGCAGGAGGAGGTGTAGTTGTAGTAGTGCTGGTTGACGTAGAGTCAGTTTTAGCAGCTTCTCCGCTACCGTTACCGCATGATGCTACAAAAAGACCTAAAGAAAGAGCGAGTACGCTTAATTTTACAAATTTCATAAATGTGTTTTTTAGTTTGTTATACCTGTTAATGCCAAAAGGAGAAAAAGGTAACCCAAGGAATAAAAATATTTTTTTATGTTTTTAAAATATAATGAAAAAAGGGGTGGCGAGTGCCTATTTGCCTTTAGAAATCAGCAAGTAGTATATAACAGGTATTTTGTGAGAAGATTGCTTTGTCGCACCGTGCGCACCAGGCCAAGCTATGCTCCGCGCAATGACGTTTACTGAATTATACATTTAATAAATAATCAATTGTTTAAAAACAAAGAAACCACCTCTATAAGAGATGGCTTCCCGTGATCAGAATGAAATATTAAATTATTTCTTCTTTTCTTCTTTCTTTTCAGTTTTTGTTTCTGTAGTTGTTGTAGCTGCTTTTGTAGTGTCAGCTGGCTTAGCTGCACCTGCATTCATCGTATCTGCAGGAGCCGGAGCTGCTGGAGGAGGAGTTGCAGTTGTAGTAGTTGTTGTTGTAGAATCAGTCTTAGCAGCTTCGCCGCTACCGCTGCCGCAAGAGGCAACAAAAAGACCCATAGAAAGAGCAAGTACGCTTAATTTTACAAATTTCATAAATGTGTTTTTTAGTTTGTTATGCCAGTTTATACCCGAAACGGGAAAAGGTAACCCAAGGTTTGAAAAATATTTTTTGTCCGGACTAAGATTTATATGATGAAATGATTTTAAGATTGAAAAACGAGAAGGTTTGGAGTTGTTATGGGAGATGAATGGTATTGCCCCATTTTGCGGGAAAAAAATAAATGGGCGGAATGGGGCAATGATTCTTTTAATTTATTGATAATCAATTATTTATTATTTTTCCGGATGCCTCACCATGCCTCCCGATAGCTATCGGGATGACCCCACTTCGGCAAGCTCAGTGCAGGCTCTATGACCCTTTTTTTTAGTTTGTAGATGCAGATGAGTATGGTTTTTGGGTGGATATATTTCACGCAAAGCGCGCAAAGATAAACGCAAAGTTCGCAAAGGATGGAGCGAGAAATCTCAATTTCAGAGGCGAAGGTAAGATGCAAAGTAATGCAGGCCAAGACGAATAAAGGTATATGTGTAGTCAAAGCACAAACACTAACTATTTTTCTTTTTTGTATTTGTAACTTTCTTTTTAGGAGCTGCTGCTTTTTTGTTTTCAATCTTTATTAGTTGGTTTAATTTGCCAACATAAGGACAATATGACGCTTCCACCATTGCCGCTTTTGCAATTTTCACCACAGATGACAAATCCATTTCCTTCTTATACCCCGTTTGTGCAAGAACTAACTCAACAAACCCTAATCCCGCACCAATCATACAGGTGCCTAATGAACTTCTGTCATGCTTGTTACCTCTTTCATCAATATGGTATATCTCAATGTCAGAGCCATTTTTACCGACAATAGACATATCTAAATTTAGTTTTGCAGAATACAATTTGCCCGTTAACTCCGTTACAGTTTCATCGGTTAACTCCTTTGTCTTTTGTTTTACAGTAAACGACTTCCAAGTTAAGCCAAGAGGCGCAAGAACTGTTTTTTCTAATGTAAATTTAGATTTTCTACTGAACGAACTGCTTATCTTATCAGCAACAATAGATGGAGTGTCGGATTTTAAAATCTTTGCAGAACTTATGATTTCGAGGCAAATACCGATATCACCTGCGTACATAATGTATGTATTATTAGGCGAAATCTCTTCTATCTTTTTAATATCCTTCCTATTTTTTGCATACTCTAATCCACCAATGTAATGAACGTAAATATCATCCGATGCTAACACGGCACTCTTGCCATTATCCGCCAATAAAACCATGCAACAACTCATACGAATATGTTTTTTCACCTCATTTTTAGAGGTAAATGTATCTATTCGCTTTGATTTATTATAATCATTTGAAGTTTCATTACTTAGTCTACGCTTTTCAGCAAACCAATGATAATCACTCATGTCTGAACCCTGTGTCCAATTCTTTCTGTCATCATCGTATGTATCACTCCTTTGACTATATCCCCTACTTGTGCCCTGAATACACATGTGCCCGAATAAATTATACCGCCTTCGCTAAAAGCTATGGCGCCTGAAGTTATGACCTGGCTGCTGGTTCCAAGATTACCGCTGAAGAAGGAGACTCAGCGGGGACAGACTTTTAATAACGGTTAGTATATACCAACATTTCCAATAGGAGATTGATAATTAAGCTGTTTTACTACTTTGCCAGTTGCAAGCTCATACCAAGTTGTAGTCCGCTCTCCCAAAAGTACGAACGTATTGTTACAAAAATCGAACGCAGTGTTAGTGGAACCATCATAACCACTAATCGTATCTATGATTGAGGTTACGGCACCCGTAACCGGGTCAATACTAATAAACGACGCACTTGCGGAATTGTAAGGAGCATATGCGAAGTGATAAACATTCAAACCATAAAACAGGCCATCATTATTGTTATAGATCAATCCGAAAGGTGATATGATAGAATATGCAACAAAAGAAGATGCCCCATTATCAGGATTAATTTTCATCAAACAATCAGTACCACTTGCCGAGTTGATAAAAAAATAGATGTAACCAGTATTTTCATTTATTATCGGAGAATATATTTGAATGGAATTGCTATTATTACCCGTATCAAACACCAATTTTTGAGTGAAAGAGGTATCATTAGGTGTTATTTCATAGATCGCATTTTCAGAAGTATAATAATCATTGCAGAAGAAATACAATTTATTTGTTGTGCTATTACATATCAGATTTTTTAACGAGCCGCCTGCGGTATCTAATAAATGGGGATATCCTAACAGATAAGTAATCCCAGTACTTGCATTGAATTTATATAGTTCTGTGGCATTAGAAGCATTAATACTTCCACATAAGTAATAGGAAGTGTGTAGGTGGTCATACGCTCCCATTGCTTCAAAATAGTTATCGCCTACTTGAATAGCATTCTTATAGTTTTTTATTATTTGTCCAGTATTGGCATCTGTTGTGACTATAGTTACATTGGTTCCTACAGTACCCGGTGACACGTATGCAACACCTATCATATAGCTATCGCATGATATCACTTGAGTCCCATTATTCTTATTTTTATGGCACGACACTAAATATATTGGAATGATCATAAAAAAAAGTGCCTTTTTCATAGTATAGTGTTTTATTATCAAATATACCGATAATAATGAACCAAATACGCTTATCCACCGGGTGCGGGAACTTATCAGGTTGTTAAGGAATGCCAGTTAATTTTATCTTTTCACTGGCTGCTTATTTATTTACCTTTATGTGAAATTAACACTACCGATATTAAAAGAAATTAGTTCTTTTACACCGGGTTACTTTTTCAAAAAAACTGTATTAATAAGTGCAGAGTCCAATAAATACTGAACAGCAACTATTAGCGGCACTGGCAGCGGGCGAGCGGAAGACCACCGAACAAATATATCAGCAACATTATCATATTATCAACAGCTGGTTAATTAAGAACGGAGGGTCATCGGCAGACGCGGCAGATGTGTTCCAGGAGGCGATGGTGGTATTATTTGGAAAGGCGCAGGATGAGGACTTCCGGCTTACATGCAGCATAGGCACTTACCTTTTTGCAATAAGCAAGCATTTGTGGTACAAAAAACTGCAACAGCAAAACAGGTCGCCCATATTTCTGCAGGATAAGAGTGAGGAAGGGGACAACGATATAGGAATAGCATACGAAGAGGATGTAAATGTGCACAATGAGCGTGAAGCACATTACGAACAACTGAATAGCGCGCTGGACCAGATAGGAGAACCTTGCAGATCTTTATTGAAGGCTTACTACCACAACGATAAAAATATGCAGGAGATAGCGGCAGACTTCGGGTACACAAACCCGGACAATGCAAAGAACCAGAAGTATAAGTGCCTGGCGAGGTTAAGGAAGTTGTTTTACGGGGAAGCCTCACCCCGGCCCTCTCCCGGGGAGAGGGTGAGGTCGAAATGAGCGCGGTGAGGTTGGTTGATAGGTTGATAGGTTGAATTGTTGAATTGTTCCCGCCGTCGTTAAAACTATGGCGGGCGAGGGATAAGTTGAGCGGTTCCCGCCGCCGCTGAAAAAGCTAAGGCGGGCGAGGGAATAGAATTAAAAATGATCATTACTTAAGATTTTATATAGGATGTCTATAAACAACAATATCTGGGAACTTGCTGAGGCTTTTGTGGCAGGTTCATTGTCGGAGGGAGAGATAACAGAACTGAATGACCGTGTTGCGGGCGATGTTGCCTTTGCGAGCGAGTTTAACGAGGCGGTGAACCTGGTGCGCTCGATGGCAGGCAGCGGCAAGCAAAAACGCTTCCGCTCCATGCTGCGCGATATACAGGCACAAAGTGCAAATGCACCGGCAGCACCGAAACGAATTGTATTACCCGCACATTTCTGGCGCACAGCGGCAGTTGCTGCAAGTGTGGCAATACTTACCTCTGCAATTACCATCTGGAGCATCAACTATTCTTTAAAGAAAAGCGACTCGCAGTACAATACTATAAGCCGCGAAGTGGGTGTTATAAAGAAAGTACAGGCACAGCAGCAGGCGCAGCAAAACAAGCTTATAGAGATCATCAATACCAAAACCAAACCTGCGCCACCATCTGACGTGAAATATACGGGTACCGGTTTTGCACTTACGAATGACGGATACTTTGTTACCGCATATCACGTGATCAGCGACGGGGACTCGGTGTACATACAAAACCATGATGGTGATTATTACAAAGCTTTCCTGGTGAACTTTGATGCAGATGCGGATGTGGCGATACTGAAAATAGAAAAGAAAAATTTCCATTTTGGTAAAGGGGAATTGCCATATACTTTCTCAGGTAGTAAGGCAGGACTTGGGTCGGGCATCTTCACACTCGGCTACCCGAAGGATGAAGTGGTATACAGCGAAGGATACATAAGCGCGAGGAACGGTTTCCAGGGCAACGGGCTGCAGTACACACTGGAACTGCCTGCTGGCCACGGACAGAGCGGATCGCCGGTGATAGACGGCAAAGGAAATATACTGGGCCTGCTGACGGCAGTAGGTAGCCAGAACGAAGCAAACACATATGCCGTAAGCTCGAAAGCGGTGTTAGAGTTACTGCATACTATACCCGCAGCAAGCAGCCTGCACCTGCCAAAGAGCAATAAGCTGGGCCACATGAGCCACGAGCAGCAGATAGAGAAAATGGAAGCCTACACTTTTTCTGTGAAGGTGTATAAGAAGTAATGGCGCAATGGCTTAATTGCGCAATAGCTGAATGTTACTGCCTGCGGCAGCGCAAATAGAAGTGGATAATTCACGTGCCTGTTTAAGACAAATTTCTTTGATATTTCCAATATCCTGATTTCCCGTTTCGGCTAAAGCCGGTTTCATGCTCTCTTTCATTCCGTGGCCTGAAGACCGGGGCAACTGCGTGGTGGTAATTAAGGCTCTTGTTGCAGAAGATAGCAGCATAAATACAACGTATTCAGCAATTATTTCGGCTAAAGCCGATTTCATGCTATCTTTCATCCCCGGCCTGAGGGGGGGACTTTGTTATTGTTACTAAAATCCTAACTGGTATAACTTCGAGCATGAAATACATTGTTGTATTTTTCCTGGTCTTCATTTCATCGCAGTTATACGGGCATAAGTATGGGCAGCCTTTGCTGGATTCATTATTACAAGAGTTGCCGCAGCAAAAGAGAGACACGATAAAAGCAAAACTGCTTACTGAAATATCATTAGCGTATGAAGATATATACCCCGGGGATGGTATAAAATCCGGTAACGAAAGCCTGTCGCTCGCCGAGGCACTGCACTGGCAAAAAGGCATTGCTGATGCACTTAACGCGCTTGGCGTTAACTACCGCAGAAAGGCAGACTATCCAGCTGCATCGGGCTATTTTACAAAAGCATCAGCTATATACGAACAAGTACAGGATAAAAGAGGAATAGCAACAGTACTGTGTAATAGAGGCATATTGTCTTATTACCAAAGCGACTTTGCCGGCGCACTGGACCTGGAAATGAAAGCGCTGAAACTTGCCGGGGACCTGAAAGACACTGACCTTACCGCAAAGGCCCTTATATATATGGGCGGCGTGTACAACAGTGACTGGAATTTTTCCAAAGCACTTGAGTATCTCAACAGGGCGCTAAAGCTATCTGAAGATAAAGGCAACGCTTATTTAAGTGCACTGAGCCTGGGGTATATGGGGCAGGTTTATGAGTCGCAGCAAGCGTACGACACAGCATTGACCTGTTATTTCAAAGCATTGAAGCTGAACACGGATATCGGGGATAAGAGCGGGCAAGGGAACAATAATGTGATGATAGGCTGTGTATACAGGGACAAAATGGAATACCCGAGGGCGCTGGAGTTTGCTTTTAAAGCAGTGCCCACAGACAGCGCGCTGGGCGACAAGCTGAGCCTGGGTACAGATCTTTGCGTGATCGGCAAATGCTACTTGTATGATGTGCAGGTGAATGAAGCAAAAATGACGGGCACCCAAAAAAAAGAGTCGCT
>CAIJNJ010000182.1 GCA_903821975.1 uncultured Bacteroidota bacterium | reverse complement strand
GCCGTGGTGGCGGTGGCGGAGAGCGCGGCGGTGGCCGTACTGGTGGTGGCGGCGGTGGCCGTACCGGTGGCGGAGCAGCCGGCGGAGGACGTAAAAAATAATATTGTTTTAGAATACTTTAATAAAAAATTGTAACAATGTTACAACCGAAAAAATCAAAACATCGTAAAGCGCATAAAGGCAGGATCAGGGGTAACGCACAACGCGGAGCTACGGTAGCTTTCGGTTCATTTGGCCTCAAGGCAATGGAACCAAAGTGGATCACTAACCGCCAGATAGAAGCTGCGCGCCAGGCAATGACCCGCCACATGAAACGTGAAGGTAATGTGTGGATACGTATATTCCCTGACAAGCCAATTACCCGCAAGCCTGCAGAGGTGCGTATGGGTAAAGGTAAAGGTAACCTGGAGTTCTGGGCTGCCGTTGTGAAGCCGGGACTGATCATGTTCGAATTGGACGGTGTTCCGTTGAAGGTAGCACAGGAAGCATTATTACTTGCTTCACAGAAGTTACCTATCAAAACCAAGTTCGTGGTTCGCCATGATTACGCAGGAGAGTAATTAAACGCAGTGAGCGATCACGGCACAGTATAAAAAACATTAAAAAGTAAACGATGGCAAAAGCACAAAAAGCGAAGACCGATGATTATCGCTCGCTGGACAATGAAGCACTGAAAGAAAAGATCAGTGATGAGGAGTTGCGCCTGAAGAAAACAAGGTTCAGTCATGCGGTAAATCCAATTGAGAATCCGCTTTCTATCAAGACACAGCGCCGCGCAATAGCACGTTTGAAAACAGAAGTGCGTAAAAGAGAATTAGGGTTATAATAAATTATATGTCAATTATGACGGTTGTAAGAAAAAGCAGGAAGACCCGTATAGGGATCGTTAGCAGCAACAAGATGACAAAAACCATCACGGTTACTGTTGAACGTAAAGTGAAACACCCTATTTACGGGAAGTTTCTGAAGAAATCATCAAGTTTCCATGCACATGATGAGCAAAACAATGCCGGTATCGGTGATGTGGTGCGTATTATGGAAACACGCCCGCTGAGCAAGACAAAGCGCTGGCGCCTGGTAGAAATTATTGAAAAAGCTAAGTAACATTATAAGATGATACAACAAGAATCCCGGCTCAATGTAGCCGACAACAGCGGAGCCAAAGAAGTATTGTGCATACGTGTGTTGGGCAATTCGGGCCAAGATTACGCTGGTATAGGTGACAAAATCGTTGTGACCGTTAAGGACGCACTGCCTGGTGGTGGTATAAAGAAGGGTACCGTATCAAAAGCGGTGATCGTTCGTACCAAGAACAAGCTGCGCCGCAAGGATGGCTCTTACATCAATTTTGATGATAATGCTGTCGTGCTCCTCAACAACGCCGATGAACCCCGTGGTACCCGTATATTTGGGCCAGTAGCCCGCGAATTACGTGACAAAGGATACATGACAATTGTTTCCCTCGCACCGGAAGTATTGTAAAAATTATTGTACCTTTGCAGCCCGTTTGAAAAAATGGGGTAAGAAGACAAACATTTTAAGATGAAAAACAGATTTAAACCAAAGTTCAATATTAAGAAAGGCGACAACGTGGTTGTTATTGCCGGCGATGATAAAGACCGCACTCAGCCACGTAAGGTTCTTTCAGTAAACCCTTCTGAAGGGAAAGTGCTTATCGAGGGCGTAAACCTTGTAACCAAGCACCTGAAGCCTAACGCTCAGAACCCACAGGGTGGGATAGTGAAGGAAGAAGCGCCAATAGCCATCTCTAACGTGATGCTGTGGGACGCTAAATCCAAAGCTCCGGCGCGTGTTAAGCGCGAACGTACAGAAACAGGTTTTGCACGTATATCTAAACTATCAGGGGAGGTAATCAAATAATGGCAACGACAACAACATATTCTCCGAGG
>CAIJNJ010000181.1 GCA_903821975.1 uncultured Bacteroidota bacterium | reverse complement strand
GTATTAAATCCAGAATTTGGCGCAGTAACGGTTTGTTATTATTTTTACTACGTTTGAATAGCCCCATATTTTTGTGTTTTGGTCGTTCTTAACCAAAGGTATGGCCGCTATTCAGGCAAAAAAGTTTCGGATAGTTGTGATTTCTGCCCTAATAAACTATCAGTTAATACCCTATCGCTACCGAAGTAACAATAATGAGCAATATATTTTTGAAGCATATTCGGAAGCTCCAATCCCTCACCCCAGCGAAGCCCCCTTTAGGGGGTTTGGGGGTTTTACTTTATTAACCCCTTATACATCAAAAGGAAAATAGCCGCTGCAGCAATAATGCGGTAAAAACCAAATGCTTTCAGGCCATTCTTTTGCAGGAAGTGTATGAAGGTCTTTATAGCGATCATGGCTACTATAAAGGCAATAATATTGCCTACACCCAGCATAGCCAGGTTATGTTTGTCTTTAAGCACTTCGGGGTGCTCTTTATATGATTTGAACATTTTGTAACCTGTTGCCGCTATCATAGTCGGTACAGCCAGGAAGAAGGAAAATTCCGCAGCAAACCTTCTTGTCATTTTCTGTTGCATACCACCTATTATAGTGGCAGCGCTGCGGCTGGTACCCGGTATCATAGCCAATACCTGCCACAGACCTATCATAAAACCGTTTTTGTAGCTCATGTCCTTTTCATGGTCTATGGTATTGTTGGTAAACAATTTCTCCACGAACAATAATATGATACCACCCGTTAGCAATGCAATAGCCACCGTGAGCGGGCTTTCGAGGAACTGGTCTATTTTTTTGGAAAAAAGAAACCCGATCACGAGCGCAGGGAAAACGGCAACAATAAGCTTCAGGTAAAAATCCATGCGACTGAAATCAAAGAATTTTTTGAAGTAAAGTACCACTACCGATAGTATGGCGCCTAGCTGTATCACTATCTCAAAAAGTTTTACAAACTCGTTCTCTTCTATGCCCATTATGGAGCTCGCAATGATCATGTGGCCGGTAGAGGAGATGGGGAGAAATTCAGAAATACCTTCTACTATACCGAGTATTACAACTTGTATCCAGGTCATGCTATGGAATGTTTATGTATTTATGTGTTTGCAAAGATAATTGCCACTGCGGATGTTGCTTGATATATTCTATGATCAGCGGTGTAATGGTTTCCCGCTTGCTCCATTCGGGCTGCAGGTACAGTTTACATTCCGGATCCACGCCTGTAGCATGAAATTCGGCCCACTGAAAATCTGACTTATGGTATACAACTACTTTTAGCTCGTTTGCTTTTACCAGGCATTCCGCCAGCGGCGCTTTGAATTTCTTTGGTGAAAGCGTAACCCAGTCAAGATCTCCGATCATCGGGTGCGCGCCTGATGTCTCTATATGCGTTTTAAAACCTGCTTTATGCAGTGCATTGCAAAGAGCCGTAAGATCATGCATGCCCGGCTCACCACCTGTTATCACCGCTATGTCGCCTTTGTGTTTTGCCGCATGGTTTACTATTTCGGTGGTGGTGAGCAACGGGTGTTTTGATGCGTCCCAGCTATCCTTTACATCGCACCACGTGCAGCCCACATCACATCCCCCCAGCCTGATGAAGTACGCGGCCTTACCCGTATGGAACCCTTCACCCTGCAGGGTAAAGAAATGCTCCATCACCGGGTACTTAACAATATGTTGCTCTGTCTTCGTCAATTTTATGTGTGGGATATGTAGCTCAACTCTAAAAACTAAATAGAGGTTAAGCCAATGTAATTAAATAGTTAAAGATCAAAAAGGGGCGAGACAGCAAAAAAGTAAAAAGTAACGAATAATTAATTTAGTTAGCCCTATTAACCTTTCAACTAATTAACTCTTTAACCAATTAACTCCTTCGCCTTCTTAGCTGCCAGCAGCGTATTCTTCATCAACCCGCAAATGGTCATGAGGCCCACACCTTTCGGCACTGGAGTAATATAGCTGCACAGAGGCGCTACACTATCAAAATCCACATCACCTACCAGGCGCGAACCGCTCTTTTTAGTAGCATCATCAATACGGTTGATACCTACGTCTATGATTATAGCACCTGGTTTTACCATGTCAGCAGTCACATACTTAGGCCTGCCAATAGCGGCAATAATGATATCTGCGGTAAGCGTAATCTCCTTCAGGTTCTTTGTTTTGGAATGGCACATGGTCACTGTGGCATTGCCGGGGTTAGAGGCGCGGCTCATCAGTATGGTCATAGGCGTGCCCACAATATTGCTCCTGCCTATTATCACACAATGCATCCCTGTTGTGTTGATCTTGTAATACTCCAGCATCAGCATAATGCCATAAGGCGTAGCCGGGAGAAAGGTAGGCTGTCCCAAAAGCATCTTGCCAAGAGAGATGGGATGGAAACCATCAACATCCTTACCGGGGCTGATGGCATTGATAACCGAATCACCCGAAATATGATCGGGCAAAGGTAACTGCACCAGTATGCCATCTATGGTATCGTCATTATTCAGCCGCTCCACTTCGCTTATCAGGAAAGCCTCTGTTATATCTTTTTCAAATCGCAGCAGTGTAGAGCCAAATCCCAGTTCTTCGCAATGTTTCACCTTAGAGCCCACATATGCTTCGCTCGCCGGATTATTGCCTACCAATATAGCGGCAAGGTGAGGTTGTTTACCACCACCGGCCTGCCAGTCTTTTACTTCCTGTTTTATCTGCTCCTTAATATGAGCGGATACTAATACGCCGTCTAATAATTGCATATCGCAAATATAATTTAAATGGGTTAATTGTGATTTTCGGATATCGCAATTTTACTTAGTTCGTGGCAGGCAGAAAATCCTCTGCCGGCAACTGAAAATAATCTTTCAACTTTTGCGCCATTTTTAAGGTTATTTCCCTTCTTCCTGAAAGTATAGAAGATACGTGGCCTTTTGATCCAATAATTGGCTCAAGATCCTTAGATTTGATACCCCTTTCATCCATTTTTAGCTTTATAATATCAATGAGATCGATTTTGGGAAGATGTATATGTTTATCTTCATAATCCTTT
>CAIJNJ010000180.1 GCA_903821975.1 uncultured Bacteroidota bacterium | reverse complement strand
CAACCTATCAACTAATTAACCTATTAACCTATTAACCTATCAACTTTTCAACTTATCCCCGTCCTCCGGTAATAAAGATGGTGATCTCAATGTTGCTTTTTGCTGTAGCCATGCATAGCATTGCGGTACAATGTACAATGCTGCGAATGTTGATGCTATAAGCCCTCCTATTACGGCGCGTCCCAATGGTGCAGTCTGATCACCGGCCTCACCCATACCACTGGCCATAGGTATCATGCCGGCTATCATGGCAAGACTTGTCATAAGGATAGGCCGCAACCTTATGGAAGCACTTACCGTAGCTGCCCGCACCACATCATTATTATATTCCAGTCTTAGTTTCTCGGCATTTGTAACAATAAGTATGGCATTTGCCACCGATACACCTGTAGACATTATGATACCCATGTATGATTGCAAGTTCAATGTGCAGCCGGTGAGCAATAATATAACAAGCGCACCCAGCAATACCGCAGGTATGGTACACAACACAGAAAGAGAAACCTTGAATGACTGGTAATTGGCAGCCAGCAGCAGGAATATAACTATGATAGCCAGCAACAAACCACTTTGCAGGCTATCCAGGGTTTCCGTAAGCAGGCTTGACATCCCCTCAACTCTTATCACCAAACCTTTTGGCAATGCGCCCAGCGAACTGACTGCTTTGTTAACAGCGTCAGTACCTTTTTGCAGATCAGCTTTGTAAAGGTTCGCGCTAACAGTTACATACCTGCGCGGCCCACTGCGGTCGTACTCCCCCACTGTGGTATCTACCTCGAAAGTCGCTACGTCTTGTAATACAAGGCTGGACGTTCCGGGTTGCAACGGTATCTCTTTAAGCTCACTAACGTCATTCATAATATATTCCGGCACCTGCGCCTGCACCTGATAGGTGTAGGCGCTTTTTGTATCCAGCCACATATTTTTCTCCGTATACCGGCTCGATGAAGTGAATGCCGATATAGACCTCGATACATCCTGTAGCTTCAAGCCCATCTGTGCTATTTTGAAGCGATCCAACTTTATGCTGACAGTCGGGTACTTCAATGGCTGCTCTATCTGTACATCCCGCATGAACGAGACATCCTTCAGCGCATTTGTAAGCCTGTTTGCATAATCTTCTATCTGCCGCATATCCTTGCCGGCTACCTGCACTTCTATAGGTGTGGCAGCTCCCTGGCTCATTATCTTTTCGGTGAGCTCAATGGGTTCAAATGACACCGTTACGTCAGGGAGCTTATGCTGCACTGTGGCTCGAAATACTTCCTGGAATTTATCTTTATCCGGCTTGAAGTGTTCATCTATCTGTATCTGCAACAAAGCCTCGTGTGTGCCGCTGTTAAATACATAAAGATTAGCCGTTGCATAGTTTGTTGGGATAGTGCCGGCATAAGCGGAACTGATCTCTATATGATGATCCGTGATGCTATCCAATATCTGCAGTACATCGAGCACCATGCTTTCGGTTCGTTCCACGCGTGTACCTACCGGCAAACGCAGCTTTACCTGGTACTGGCCATTGTTTGTTTTCGGCAACAGGTCTTTCCCTATCCATATAAAGCAGCCACCTGTAAGTATCAATACGATGATGATGTAAAAACTTACGTTCCTTTTTTTGTGCTTTATCATTTTTTGCAGCGACCTGAAAAAGTTGATTTTGACTCTTTCAAAAAGATCGTTTTTCGCAGGCTCGGTCTCTTCCATTTTCATATGCGTCTCCACTTCCGTTACTTCCGCATTATCAAGCGCTAGCCCTGCGTGTGCGTGCTTCTGCCCATGATGGTATTGAAACATTTCTTCTTTTATCAGCCAGTTTGCTACAATAGGGACAATGCTCTGGGCTAAAATGAACGATGCGATCATCGCAAAACCTATCGACAGCGACAACGGCAGGAATAACGCACGTGGCACACCCTGCATAATAAAGGATGGTGCAAAAACCGCAATAACACACAGCAAAATGAGAAAAAGCGGGAAAGCAATTTCGGTACAGGCGTCATAAATAGCCTGCTTTTTATTCTTCCCCATTTCCAGGTGCTGGTGTATATTTTCAATGGTAACAGTGGCCTGATCTACAAGGATACCTATTGCTAGAGCCAGGCCGCTAAGTGTCATGATGTTTATAGTCTGCCCGGCCATCTTCAGACAAAATACTGCGCTGAGCACTGCTAACGGTATGGTAACCACCACTACGATACAACTGCGCCAATCCTTCAGGAACAGTAACACCATGAGGCCGGTAAGTATAGCGCCTATAATACCTTCCGTCACCAGGCTCTTTACAGAATTCATTACAAACACAGATTGATCAAACTCGTAAGATATATGCACATCATCGGGCAGCAGGCTCTGCATATCCGGTATTTTCGCTTTTAGCTTTTGTACCACTTCCCATGTAGATGCATCCGGTGTTTTTACAATAGGCATATAGATAGACCGCTTGCCATTAATAAGCGCATACCCGGTAGTGATATCCGTTGCGTCCTGTATGGTTCCTATATCATGCAGTAATACAGTATTGGCATTGTCGGTCTTTACAGGGATATCCCCAAATGCCTTTACACTGCTTTCCAGCGAGTTAGTAGTGGCCATGAGCATGGTATTGCCTACGCGTATATTTCCGGATGGCGTCATGGCATTGTTACGCGCTATTGAGGCCACCACTTCATCAGGTGTAAGATTGAAACTGCGTAACTTATTCGGATCCATGTTCACCACCACGGTCCTGATGTTGGCTCCAATAGGCGGTGGCGCTGAAAGGCCCGGCACTGTCGAGAAAAGTGGGCGTATACGTGTAGCTGCAAGGTCATTAATCTCCTCAAGGGTTCGGTTCGGGCTGCTGAATACCAATGTACCTACCGGTAAAGAAGATGCATCAAATCGTATCACCTGTGGTGGTAATGCTCCCGGCGGGAAGAAGGTCATCGCCCTGTTGAGCTGAAGTGCCACCTGTGCCGAAGCCTCGGCCATATCCGTACTTTCGAAAAAGGTAAGTTT
>CAIJNJ010000179.1 GCA_903821975.1 uncultured Bacteroidota bacterium | reverse complement strand
TTCATTCCCATTTTGGATGTTGAGCGTTCTGGAGGTAGATACTTTCCTGTTGTCTATGATCTCGTAATTTCCATAAGCGGTCATGGCCTGTGGGCCTTTAGGGTCTCGGGTGCGTAGCTGCCCGGTGCGTATAGTACTGTCAGCCTTGTTGTAGCTGAACCGTTGCACGTAACTGCTGTCTTCCACCTGTATAGACCATGAGCCGCCAAAACTGGTAGCATCAGTTATTGTGCCTTTCCGCAGTGGTTCGCCTGTTACCAGGTTTTGTAGCGAGGTGAAGTCTACCTTGGTAGGTAATACCTTAGCAGCCTGGCTTAGTGGTATCCTTGTCACTTCTTTGTCTATGGTGTTTAGCAGGAAGAAACTATCCTGTGTTATGAACAATCTTGCCACAGGTATTGCATCAAAAGTTACATTCACCCAGATCACGCTGTCCTTACGTATACGGAAGTGGGCGGTGAATTCTTTATCATTGTCCGGTCCGGTAAAATGCACCTTGGCTTTTCCCGAAAAGGTTTTATAATCAATGCGTGTATTCCAGATAGGTGTAAGTTGCGCTATAAGTTGTTTTGCGATCGCGGAGGTATCCGGGGCATGAACAGCGGCAATGGAATCGGGCTGGGGCAAAATAGAATGTATACGGCTGGTATCTGCGGAAGCCCGGTCATAGCTTTTTGCTTTTTTGCCTGCTGCATGCCAGTGGAAAGAGCAGGATGAGAGGCCCGCGCTTACAATGAATAACATTATAGCCGTAATGGTTCTATTCATAAAGTTTCCGGTCACTTATTTTTTTATCGATCTGCGGGTCATCGCTGCCCTTATCTTTTGCCACTTGCCAATACTTTACGGCATTTTCCTTGTCGTTGAGTTTATAATAGATATCACCAAGGTGGCCGTATATGGTTGCATCCGCGTTGATCCCTGCAAGGGTTATTGCCCGCTGAATAAATGTTTTCGCTACTTCGTAGTTTCCTTTCTTGTACTGTATCCATCCATAAGTATCAAGGTAGGTGGCTTCCGCAGGCTTCAGTTCTATCGATCTCTTCGACATCCTTTCCGCCTCGTCAAGCTTCTTCCCCCGCTCAGAAAGGTAGTAGCTATAATTATTCAGGGTGCCGGTATTATCCGGGTCCAGTTTCAGCGCCTGTTCAAAAGCATTATCCGAAAGGTCATCTTGCTTGTCGGAGTGGTAAACATCGGCCAGGAGGGAGTACATGTCTGCCGTAGCGGCCTTCTCTGTTTCCGGTTCCATATCTATACCGCGTTTTAGTGCTTTTACCGCACCAGCATAATCCTTTTTATTAAAATGCCCGATGCCGTTATAGTAGCTGATGATGGCCAGGTTGGGAAACAACCGCATTGCCTTTTCTGTATATTTTATCAGCGAATCCGCGCCCCTGCTATCTGCATATACGTTGAACAGTTTTTTCCAGATATTAAAGTCAGAAGGCTTTAAGCCCAGGGATATCTTATACTCATAAGCGGCGCTATCGGTTTTGTTGTTGCCGTCAAGAAAATCGCCAAACAAAGCAATCACCTGCGCGTCTGCCGGATGTTGTATCGCCAGTTGCCGGATGATCGGAAGGCCCTCAACCCTAAGCGCAGAATCATTGGGGAGGGTTTGTATATACGCCCCCATAAGGTCCAGTTGCGTTTGTGCATCCAGGTCCTTATTAAAGATCACTTTTTTTACGTTTGCGACATACGCAGCCGAATCACCCATTTTTAAATAATGTTCAGCAACACCTAATTGAACAGTCGGGTCATCGGGCAGCATTTTCTGTGCTGTCTTATATACTTCTGTTGCTTTTTCCGTCAGCTTATTATTATCATAGATCTCCCCGAGCAGTTTGTAATAGGTGCCATTATAAGGATCTTTGGTTATCAGATGCTTTACCACGTCTGCAGCTTTTTCCACCTGGTTCATTTCCAGGTATATCTGCTTCTTGTACATGTAGACATCCTCATCATCCTCATTACGTACCAGGGCTTTATCAAGGTATTTTATAGCCTCTTCATATTTCTGGGCGTGGTCATAATATTCTGCGGCCATTTTGGGATATTCCTCATCGTCTGGCTCTGAAACACACAGTGCAGCAACAACATCAGCCGCTTTCAGGTAGTCGCCTTTTTCGGCTAAAATAGAGGCATATTGTTCCTGGTACCATTTATTATGAGCGTCAATTGCAATTGCTTTTTTGATATAATCCTCGGCCTGCTCGGTCTTTTTTTCATTGTAGTATATTTTGGACAGTTCATAATAACCCGCTGATACACCGGGTTTCAGTGCCACGAACTGTTCAAACAATTCTTTGGCATGTGTAGGATCATCATTGTTTTTGGCCTTTATCGCTTCATAGTAGATATTGTCTGGCGTAGTAAGCTTTATCATCTTATCGTTAAGAATAGAATCGGCTTGCCTGTCTATCTGGGCATGGGTAGTAATAGCGCAAATGCACAATATGGGAAAGAGATATGCAAAAAGGGGCAGTCTCATCAGGGTAGTAT
>CAIJNJ010000178.1 GCA_903821975.1 uncultured Bacteroidota bacterium | reverse complement strand
TATTAGAGGAAAACAAAAATCCATCAGACGATTTAATAAATTTTATAAAAACAAATTATGAAGAATTTAAAAATTATGGTGGAGATATAGAGACATTATTATTACATGTGAAGATAGCTCATGGATTACGTATATTTGGGAAAGGACCAGATGAAAGGAAAAGATTATCAATAGAAGATTTAAAAATAGGAATGAAATATTAGAGGAAATGATGAGGGTATCCTCATCCAACCTTGATTATGTACAAAGCTTTTTGTCATTTTTTTGGTTTACAAAGGATAATAGTATTACCATAACAGACTCGTTAATAACAATACCTGAAATTAATGAAGCTGTTATGAGCAATATAAAACTTGTCTCTTATACTTGCGCTGGAGCAACAATAAACACAACATTTACGATTGAAGAAGTAAAATATACTATGGATATTTACGAGCGATTTGGCAATATACTTATTGCGCTTGGGAAAAATATACAGTCATTACGAGGTGAAATAGAAATTGAAAAAAATGAAGACGGAGCATTCCTACATGCAACGGAAAATAAGATAGGTGTGATAAATTACGAATCATATAATTGTGTGGATAGGGCGCTTCATTTCTTATCAATAGCACGAAAAGAAAGACATCCAGCATTTAGAATTTCATTTTATGTGCCTATATTAGAAAGTCTTTTTACCACAGATAAGTATGCAGTCACACATAAAGTTTGCGAACGCGTTGCATTGTATTTAGAAGAAGGGAAGGATGAACGAAAGGAATTGTATAATTTTATTGACACCGCATATAATACACGATCTACATTTTTGCATGGGCAAAAATTTTCAAAAGACGATTTGAATAGGATTTCAGAGGAAAATGAAGCAAAGCGCTTAGATGAAATAATAAGAGCTTGCTTGCTTATGGTTATGCTTTGTGACTACGAAATATTTACAGGTTTAAAGCCCAAAGGGAACTCAACAAAGAAAACAATTGAAATACGAGGGGACTATTTAAAGTATCTAATGTTTTCATAACTTTAAATTATTGCAATAGAGAGTTTAGGTCATTCTTGATATTCCTATTCAAAGTTATGGTCATATTTGTCATAGTCTTTATTATTTTTTCATTTGTCATTCTGTGGTAATCTCAAAACCATATACTATAGTGATTTCGGAACATTTCATTAAATCAACTCCCCTTTGGTATATAAGGACCCTTTTAGTTAATAACAGAATTGCTATTGTGGATTGCCCCCTGTATTCGACTTATTCGATTATGTTTGCAGCGTTATGAAAAGAGCGCTGATACAGATCAATCTTGCGGTGATATTGTGGGGGTTTACGGGTGTGCTGGGCAGGGCTATATCGCTGGATTCGCCGGTGCTTGTGTGGTACCGTATGCTGCTTACCGCGGTATTTGTGGCCGTGATACTGTTTTACCGGAAGGAGTGGGTGCGTATTCCTGCGCGCGATGTGCGGCAACTGGCGCTGATAGGCTGCCTGATGGGGCTGCACTGGGTGGCATTTTACGGGGCCATAAAGTTTGCCAACATTTCAATAGCATTGGTATGCCTGTCTACCGCAAGTATTTTCACTTCGCTGCTGGACCCGCTTGTGAATAAGGGCGGGCATGACCTGAAAGAGATATTGCTGGGCACGCTGGCCATAGGTGGGGTGTACCTGATATACCGTTTCCAGCAGTTTTATGGGTTGGGGATAGCATGCGGTATTACGGCGGCCATACTGAGCTCTGTCTTCACGGTGCTGAATAAAAAGATTGCCAATAAGTACCCGGCACGCACAATGGTATTTTATGAAATGAGCACCGGCTGGGTGTTTATATCGCTACTGCTGCCGCTGGTGTTCTACTACCTGCCCAACACTAATTTCTGGCCGAAATCACCAAGCCTTTTTGGCACAGACTGGGTGCATAACGACTGGCTGTGGCTGGTAATTATGAGCCTGTGCTGCACGGTATGGGCGCAGAGCCTGTCGCTGAACTCGCTGAAAAAACTGACCTCATTTACCGTGACCCTTTCCGTGAACCTGGAGCCGGTATATGGTATACTGCTAGCCTTCCTTTTTTACAACGAGAACAGGGAGATCATCTTCAACAAAGGCACTACCGACCTGAACTGGGGTTTCCTGGGTGGTATGGGGCTGATACTGCTGAGTGTGGCATTACAGATGCTGCGGCTGATGAAGCCGAGGTTTAGCGGAGTGACGGCTGAGGTGGTGAGGGATAAGGCGGGGGTTGATTAGTCGATAGGTTGATAGGTTGACGTGATACGTTGCTTTTGGATACAATTAGAAAGCCCCTTCTGTGTGAAGGGGCTTCTTACTTAACTATCTTTTTTCAATTACTTTATTGTCATCTTCACTGTTTGCACATCCTGGGGTGTCTTGATATTTATGAAATACATACCGGGAGGCTGATTACTGATATTTATATCGTTCTTGATGGTTGTCAGCGTGGTTGAATAAACAAGTTCGCCTGTCGCGTTATAAATTTCTACGGTGGCATCTGTTTGCTGTGAGCCGGCAACGATGGTGAACCTGCCGTTAGATGGATTAGGGAAAATATTTGCTTTTACTGGCATTATGTGGTTAACAGCAGCGGGTGCAAAGCCGGGCTGTGTGGCTTTTCTTATCCTGTTATTGCCGGCGTCAGCGATTATGATGTTGCCGGTAGTGGGATCAACACAAAGGCCCTCGGGATAATTAAGATACTCGGAAGTATCAGAACCGCCATCGCCGTTGTAGCCATCAATAGTGCCTGACCCTGCAACGGTATTGATAATGCCGGTAGTCCCACTTATTTTGCGGCACGAGCAGCTGATGTCATCAATGTACATATCGCCATGGCAATCGAAGGTCATACCTTCTATAAGGCCAATAGTAGCGCCTAAAGCGGGGCCGCCATCACCTGCCCAGCCATAGCTGTTATTACCTGCAAATGTGGAAATGATCCCTGTGGTCATATTGACCTTACGGATAACGTAGTTGATCTCATCAGCAATATAAAGATTGCCTGCAGCATCGAAACAAACACAAATGGGCCCGTACATAGTCGCATTAGTTGCAAGGCCGCCATCGCCTGTGTAGCCTTGTGAGCCAGAGCCCGCTATCGTGGAAACAATGCCTGTGGTGACGTTTATTTTCCGGATGACGTTATTGGAAAAGTCAGCAACTATGAGGTTGCCGGCCGGGTCAAGGCAGATGCCTTTAGGGCCGTTGAACTTTGCACTTATGGCAAGGCCGCCATCACCGGAATAGCCGGCTGTACCATTTCCCGCAATGGTGGAAATGATACCTCCAGTATTGATCTTTCTTATGGTATTGCTTTCGCCATCGGTGAAGTAGATGTTACCTGCTGCATCAATGCACATGTATTCAGGCATCTCCAGCGTTGCATTAATGGCAAGACCGCCATCTCCCATATTGCCATATGTCCCGTTCCCGGCTATGGTGGTAATGATGCCCGTGGTAGCCGAAACTTTTCTTATTGCATAATTACTCTGATCAATAAAATAGAAATTCTGTGCAGCGTCAAAGCACACATCGTGCGGGGCGCTTATTTCGGCAAGGTATGCGAGATTGCCATCACCGGTGTATCCGGCAATGCTGTCACCCACCAATGTGGTCATAACGCCCACCTGGGCATCAGAGCGGGTAATGCCGGCAATCATGAGTGCAGGCATTAAAAATGTGGCAAGAGTAAATTTTCTCATAACTATCATTTTTTAGGTTTAAGATTAGTATATATAATAAGACGTATGTTATTAATAAAAAGTAAGGTACGGCAATATATATTATTAAATATAATTCTTCGATCGGTAATATCAAACTTTTTTAAAAAACGAGAAAATGGGTATTAGTGAATAAAAAAGAAGTGGTTATTGAAATAAATACGTCGAATGGGAGTTTTTGATGCAGCCGGGAGTTTTCTCAATTAAGCAAACGATAAGCGGTTACCTCGGCAGGCAGTTTTTCCCTTATTTTAGCAGCATGAAGCAACTTATCCCGGTGTTTTTGGTCCTCATTACGAGTAACGCGATAGCGCAGTCTGTATGGCAGCAGCGTGTGGATACAAAAATAGACGTGCGGCTTGATGACAGGAAACACTTTCTTCATGCTTTTGAAGAGTGTACCTATACCAACAATTCGCCCGATACGCTCAAATTTATCTATGTACATCTCTGGCCCAATGCCTATAAAAATGACCGTACGCCATTTGCCAAACAACAAGATGTCAATGGCAGCACCGCTTTTTATTATGCAAAGCAGAAGGAGCGCGGATATATAGACAGCCTGCAATTTACCATTGACGGAGAGAGTGTGGAATATGCGAGTGCCGAAAGCACGCCTGATATAGCGCGTATAGACCTGTTGAAACCTTTACTGCCGGGGCAGAAAATAAAGATAGCCACACCATTCCGGGTGAAGATACCGATCGTGTTCTCGAGGATGGGGCATACAGGGCAGGCGTATTATATTTCGCAATGGTTCCCTAAGCCGGCAGTATATGACAGTAAAGGCTGGCATGCGATCTCTTACCTGGACCAGGGGGAGTTTTTCAGCGAATATGGATCGTATGATGTGAGCATCACCTTACCGGAGAATTATGTGCTGATGGCTACGGGTAACTGTACGGATGAAAAAGAGAACCAGTGGCTTGATGACCTTTCGAAAAAGGATATGCCATCTGATACGCTGTATAATAAGGGATGGCCATCTAGCAGCCTTGAAAACAAGACAGTGCATTACCATGAGGACAATGTGCATGACTTTGCTTGGTTTGCCGATAAGAGGTGGGTAGTGCGTAAGGATACGGTTTACTCACCGGGCAATAACCAGCTGGTGACCACATGGGCCGCCTTCATGCCGTCTTACCAGGCAGAATGGAAACATGCTTGCGACTACATGAAGGAAACAGTGCGCCACTATGGTAAATGGATAGGGCCATACCAATACAAAACGGTGAAAGCGGTACTGGGTGATATGCGCGCGGGCGGGGGAATGGAATATCCTACCATTACTATTATAGATACGAAGTCGGCGAAGACAGGGCTGAAAACAGTGGTGATACATGAGGTGGGGCATAACTGGTTTTATGGCATGATAGGCAGCAACGAGCGCGACCATGCCTGGATGGACGAGGGCATCAATACTTTTTACGAGCAGAAGACGAGCAATGACCTGAAGCATGATACATCAGGCGGGCTGAAAATAACATTGGATGAAACGATGTTCTATTTTGAGCAGGCCGCGACAGATAATGACCAGGCAATAGACCAGACCGCTGCGAATTTCACCAAGCTGAATTATGGGCTGGATGTGTATTATAAAACAGCAATGATGCTGCGCTGGCTGGAGAAATACATGGGAGCGGAGGATTTTGAGGCAGGGATGAAGGACTATTACAACACCTGGCACTACCATCACCCATACCCGGAAGACCTGCGCGTATGCCTGCAAAGACATGCTTCGAAACAGATAGACTGGTTCTTTGACAATATCCTGAAATCGGATAAGAAGATAGACTTTACCATACTACATGCAGAGGTAAAGGGGGATAATACCGAAGTGACTATCCGTAATAATACAGGCGTATTGTCGCCCGTGCTGATAGATGTATATAGCGATGATAGCCTAACCGGCAAAGCGTGGTCGCAGCCATTTGATAACACAACTGTTGTTACCCTGACCGGCACTGCATGGAGCAAATTAACGGTGGATAATGTGATACCCGATGGCAAGCAGGCTAATGATGAATACCGCAGGAACGGGCTCTTTCACCGTTTCGGGATAGGGCTGGGCGCTTACCTTGGGCTTAATGAATCGAAGAAGGACAGGCTGTTTATCCTGCCATACTTTGGTTATAACCAGGTTGATGGTATTATGCCCACCATACTGCTGCACAACCTTACGATACCGGAGAACCGTTTCCGTTTCATACTGGCGCCTATGTATTCTATCGAAGACAGAGCGTTTACAGGTGCGGGTTCGGTGGGCTATCTATGGTATCCAAATAATGCGTTCAAAGAAATAATGCTACAGGGTGATGCAAAGACCTTTCATGATAACGAGACGTTGATAAACCTTAAGAGCCCATTGTATGCGCGTTACGCAAAAATCGCTCCATCATTGTGTTTCACATTTAACGAACATGATGCGCTAAGCCCGGTAACCCGCACGCTTTTATTGAAAGGGTATTACATCACTGAGCAGAATTTTGATTTTGGTGGTGATAGCCTTAATGCGCCTACCCTGAAAGCGCAACAAAAGGTATACGGCCTGTTGCGATACAAGCACCAGAACAGGCAAACCTATAATCCATTCGATTACAGTGTAGAAGGGCAGATAGGTGCTGATTTTGCCAAGATAAATGTGGAGGCCAATAAACGCATTGATTATAATAAAAAGAACAAATCACTTTATATTAGGGCATATCTCGGTAAGTTCTTTGCCATAAATCCCGACCCCGCTGTAACATCGAGGTATGAGCTGAATGCCAGTTATTCGGGTGTTGATGATTATTTGTATGATGGTTATTACCTGGGCAGGAATGCACAAAACAGGGTTGCCGGCCAGCAAATATCCATACAGGAAGGTGGGTTTAAGATACCTGTATTCAACGGTGCAGACAGGAGTGATAACTGGATGGCAACGCTGAACCTGAAAACCGACCTTCCGCTTGGTAAATTACCTATCAGGCTGTTCTTTGATGCAGGGCTGATACCGAATGCAATGCCTAGCGTAACCAACAGCAGCGCCACTGCGGTGCTTTATGATGGCGGGGTAGAAGTATATGTTATAAAAGATATCATCAGTGTGTATTATCCTGTGATCATGAGCAAGGATTTTCAGAATTATATCACGGATACATACGGCCACAAAAACCTCATAGCACGAAGTATATCGTTTACCATTCATTTCCAGAATGTGAACTGGCTGAAAGCGCCGTCTACTATTTTGCACACTGTAGTGAATTAGGTGTGTAGGTTGATATGTTGATAAGTTGATAGGTTGATAAGTGATAGGTTGATAAGTGATAGGTTGATAAGTTGATAAGTTGATAGGTTGATAGGTTCCCTTCGACTACGCTCAGGATGAGGATAGGTACGATATATTTTAAAACTGTTTTATGAAAATACTTGGTTTGCTGGGTGGGACAAGTTGGGTGTCTACGATGGACTATTACAAGTACCTGAACGAAGGAGTGAACAAACATCTCGGTGGGCTGAATTTTGCGCACTGTATACTGCATTCTTTCAGTTATGCGGATGTAAAGGTGCTGATGGATGCCGGGGATTTTGATGGCGTGCTTAATATGTTTACCAAAGCGAGCCTGCATCTGAAAGATAGTGGTGCAGAGGGGATATTGCTTTGCGCCAATACCATGCATATGTTTGCTGATGCACTGGAGCAAAAAGTACAACTCCCGGTAATACATATAGCTACTGCTACAGCAAATGCAGTGAAGGAAAAGGGTATTGATATTGTGGCCTTATTGGGCACTAAGTTTACTATGGAGCGGGATTTTTTTAAAGATAAACTCGCGGCAAAAGGCATTAAAACCATAATACCCGGTGAGGAAGATAAGAATTTTATTCACAGCACCATATTTGATGAGATGAGCATGGGCATTTTTTCTGCAAGCACCAAAGCCCGCTATATTTCTATTATTGAAGACCTTGCATCAAAGCAAGTGATGCTCAAGGATTTTGTTAAATCTATTCTTTTCAAGGATGATGGCAAAGTCCTGAAGTCGGTAGAACTTAAGCTTCGTGCCTTTGGTAAGAAAATGATTCAGGATTACGGTCAGATAGAAAAC
>CAIJNJ010000177.1 GCA_903821975.1 uncultured Bacteroidota bacterium | reverse complement strand
GGGTTGTAAAGATTATAGTTAACTGTTAGTAATTTATTAAAACATTCTGTATAAACACAATTTAAATAGAAAGTAGATGTAAAATACTAAATTACAAATTAAAAGGAATATGTAAAGCAATAATTTAACAATTATAGCGCCCTATTTGCACATTGATGCATATCAGTTTAAGTACTGATGATTGTCATAAAAGCGGGGAAACAATAGAGATACTTTCGTTGTGTGGATAAACAAGCGCAAATGGCTACACGAAAATACCGATCGACCTTAAACAGTACTGGTGAACAAGAACAAACTGAAGACCAGTTGAAACAGCTGAACAAAGAACTGGAGCACAAAGTGCAGCAACTCACTGCAGACCTAACCAGCCTGCTGGAAAGAGAAAAGATAATGAATGATCTGAAGTCCCGCTTTGTTTCAATGGCCTCTCATGAGTTTCGCACGCCGCTTACCAATGTGCTGGTGAGTACAGGGCTGCTGGAAACACATATACAGCGGCGCGATGATGAGAAATGTGCCAAGCACATTGCCCGTATAAAATCGTCTGTAAAAATACTGACCGAAATACTGGAAGATTTTCTCTCCCTTAATAAGATAGAACAGGGGCAGGTGAAGCCTTTTGTAACAACCATTGATATTGAAGAATTTGCAGAGAAAACAACAAATGAATTAGCAGCATCCCTGAAAAAAGACCAAAGTATAATATACACGGTAAGTGGCGCTATATCCGTGAAACAGGATATAAATATGCTGAAGAAGATAATGCTGAACCTGCTATCTAATGCCAGCAAATACTCGGCGGAGGAAAAAACAATAAAATGGGATATAACTGTGCGAAATAACCGGCTTGTGATGACCGTGACCGACAGCGGTATTGGTATACCTGTTAAGGACCAGCCACATATTTTCTCCCGGTTTTTCAGGGCCAAAAACGTGGAAACAATGCAGGGCACCGGGCTTGGCCTCAACATTGCTAAAAAGTACGTGGAACTGCTTAATGGCAAGATCAGCTTTGTGAGCATGGAGAATGCGGGATCTACGTTTACCGTGGAGATACCTGTATTGCAGTAACGAAATATGATTGAATAGAAATTCAGACATCAGACTATCATAAATGCGCCAAAACCATGGAGTGCGCAGATGCATTATAGTAAAATTATTATCTTTACTATATAACATACCCTATGAAAAGAATTTTGTCCCTTCTCTTCTTATTAAACACATTCTTTTGTACTGCACAAAATTACCAATGCCTGCAAAGTGGCGTGAAGCATTATTTCACAAATGGCAATGGTTATCTGAGAGGGATTAGAATTGATTCAATAACCACCAATGGCAGTGACCTTATTTATTATCCATTTCATACACCGAGAGGCCGTTATATATCTGTTTCTGCATTGTTAGATTCAAATGGCGCCAGTTGGTTGGGTAAAAAAGTAGTGCAAAAGAATGACGGTACTTTTTTGTTTGATAACCTTTGGGGTGATACCGTTGTTATTAAGACTCGTGCACACATTGGTGATTCGTGGATATTTTATAACGATACCACATCACGGTATTATATTGCCAATCTCGTGTCTGTGGATACAATGACGGTCCTGGGAGTTCCGGATTCCATAAAAAAAATCAACATCGCCGCTTATGATAGCGGTGTGATGGATCCTTCGGACTCTTTGAATAATTTTCAAATTGTTTTGAGTAAAAGTTATGGATTTGTGCAGGTTTTTGACCTGTATACTTTCCCCTATCATATACCGGATTCAGCCTTTATGGATGGCATTGATTATTATTTAGATGTTGCGATCTCTGGTGCTTTCCAACCAAATAGATCAAACTATATTTTTTCAATAAAACAGTTTATTGATCCTTCCTGGGCACAACTGTACGACCGGAATCCGGGCGATATTTTTGAGTACAGTTTGTTTGAGCCTTTAGCATGGTTTACGAGTACTCCGATCAACAGTGATTTTCCGTATCAATACAGTTTTGATTCCGTAACCGGTAAAATATCCGCCGCTGATAGTGTTCATTACGATTGTACGGGATGGATCGCTACGCAACATATTGATGGCTGGTCTTACGACGCGCATATGCACTATCCATATGATGTACAAGCTGTAAATTATTCCGCGGCTTTTTTCAATAATCTTTTAGTTGACAGTGCATTGATGCCCGAGGAATACAAGCAATCAGCTTCATATTATTACTTTCCCGGAGATACAAGCTATTGTACCAATAGCGAGAAATATAAAATCACCCAAAACAACATAGTTGGTATCCAGTGGACGGATTTTGAAGGTTCAGGCTGGCAAAGAACTTATAAAACTGGCCTAGGCTTGCTGAACTATCATTTTTACGATGGAGGAAATGACGTATATACAGACAGCACCTTAATT
>CAIJNJ010000176.1 GCA_903821975.1 uncultured Bacteroidota bacterium | reverse complement strand
TCCTTATACAGGGTCGTGCAACGTTTTAAATCCGGCAACTTGGTGGGTATCGCAAAAACCATATACAGAGCCTGCAATTATTAAAGCTCAGGTTAATTCGGTATTGGCTGTATTTCCCGGCTGTGATACTACCGAAACCCCAAATGAAGACAGTTGTTTTGCCCCGGGCGCTACTGCAAAATTCTATATTTTCATAAGAAATGAAACATCAGGATTGGCCGCAACGCTCAGCATTCTTAACCCCGGCGGATCAACATACGCTACATGGACACACAACAGTTCAACTGACTATTTTGTCTCTTACTGGTACTGGAACAAAGTCTTACCTACGACACCGGGCACCTACACTTATCAAACGAGCTATAACGGCATCACCTGTGCTAAAAATTTTACCATCAGTTGCGGCACAACAGGTATAGCACTTGTAAATGATGAGCCGCAGATACAGGTCTCACCTAACCCAGCAAATAGTGTATTGAACATCACTATTGACAATATGGAGAACGGCATTTATAAATGCTCATTAAGAAACGTTGTAGGGCAAACTGTGATAAACGACAACCTAATCATTGAAAATAAAGCAGTTCAAAAAACCTTATCAATTTCGCAGTTGCCAAACGGTATATATTTCCTGGCCATTGAATCAAATAATACGAGGGTCGTCAGGAAGATCATTATACAAGATTAATTACAGCAGGGATTGCTATTCTTTATCCTTCAAAATAAATTCGCCCTTCACTAACCATGAAGACCCAAAAGCAAGCAACGCCACCCACTCGAGGATGAATACAGGCCTGTATGTTTCGAGGTTTTCCTTCAGTGGCGATGGCAGCAGCATTACCGATGCTATGAGCGCGATAGAGAACAGCATGATGATACCACAGGCAACGTAGATCTTGTTCCTTGTTTTCTTCTCCTTTGTCTTATGGCCGGTGCTTTTGGTAAAAAGGAATATGGAGATAAGCGACAGCGTGATAAAGAACAGGCTTGCGGAGGTGAGGTGTATCGCGTTCCTCAGGGTTGAGTTATCTAATGTGCGGTGCGGGTTTATACACAAACAGCCGCTCCATTCATTAGTAGGAAAAAATGCAACAAGCAATGCGAACATACCTGCGAGTGTAGTGGCAAAATGATCGATATTGTTATAGCCCTTGTACGTCATGAGGAAAAGAGCGATGGCGCACATGGTGCCCACAAAGAGATCGCCCACTACGGTGTAGTAGTAATGGCTGATGGAGCTTTGTACCTGGCAGCAGTTGCCAATAAAGTAATTGCCTGCTAACAATGCGAGCGGCAGGAATATACCGAGGATGCCTACCGCTTTCCTTAAGGTCATGTAGGATATCAGGAGCTTTTGCTCATTGCAGTTTTGGTTTTCCATAGCCGAACTTATTATTGAAGCAGATAAATTATCCTCATAAAGATATATTCACACCAAGAGAACTAAAAATATATAACCATAATTATTATAATCAGTTTTTGTTGTCTATATTCACAAAAAATCACACACAATGGAACAGCAAAAAGTAGACATATACATTGCCACAAATGCCAAATACTTCGAAAGCCATCTTATTCCCCAGCTCAGCGATATGCTGCTCAAGGCAGATGACTCGAAATTCATTTCAATTCAAACCGTAAACCTGAAAGACCCTACAACGATGCTTATCGTGTCGCTGTTTGGAGGTCATTTTGGTATTGACCGTTTCCTGATAGGTGATACAGGCCTCGGGGTTGGAAAACTGCTTACCTGCGGTGGCTTTGGGATCTGGACGATCGTGGACTGGTTCATGATCATGGGCAGGACCAAAGAATTGAATTTTATCAATTTGCAAAGAATGTTGTTCTGATAAGGTGATGCAAAAAAAATGGTTGTATTTTTTTGTGATCGTTTGTTCACTTGTCGGCAGTGCATGGGTGGCATGGAACAGGGTTAACTATGTTCCGTCTGACCCGCACACAGGTATCAACATGTGCCTGTTCAGGGCAGCGACAGGCCTCCCCTGCCCTTCCTGCGGCACCACCCGCTCAGTGCTTGACATCACACGGCTCGACTTTGCAGATGCACTGCACACAAACCCCGTGGGTTTTATCATTGCATTTGTGATCATCATTTTCCCTTTCTGGGTACTCTATGATCTGTCTGCAAACAAGAGCACGTTTTACCATTTTTATATCACCGCAGAAGCCACGATCAGGAAACGATGGGTAACCATATCACTGGTATTATTAGTAGCAGCAAACTGGATCTGGAACATTTATAAATTTACTTCATGAACAATCTGTATGATTACCCGGCAAATGATATGGAGCGGGAGAAAGCCTCAAACGGCTATCTTATGTCGCTGCTGGCAGTGATGGTGGGGCTACCCTTTCCTATTGTGAACCTGCTGGCATCGATGCTGTTTTATTTCTCCAACCGTAAGAGCTCGTGGTTTGTGCGCTGGCATTGTACGCAGACATTGGTATCGCAGCTCACGCTGCTTGTGGTCAATGCCGTTGGTTTTTCGTGGAGCATGGCCATATTATTTGGCGATGAAACGCTCTCTAATAAGTACATCGCCTACATGCTCACTATTTTACTGTTCAATCTAACAGAGTTTATTTTCACCATCAGCGCGGCAGTGAAAGTGCGTAAGGGCGAGCACGTGGAATGGTGGTTCTGGGGGCCACTGACCAACGCGCTTTGCAAACCACCGAAAGAAACAACAATACTCAGCTAATAACTATAAAGGCCCGATGAAAAAGATACTCTTCCAGTTCGTAGTGTTAGCAATAGTGTTTGCTGCGGCCTTTTACGGCTTCAGCAAGATAGACTTTATGAAGCACCTGCACCTGCAGAACATAAGCAGGAAAACAGAGAACAAGATCGGCGACCTGATCATAGAAGGTATAAGAAAGAGTAACAAAGAGATAGATGACGACAGTGTAACGCATGTGCTCACTGTTATCAAGAACAGGATATGCACCGCTAACGCCATTTCACCCGATGATATCACTATACACCTGGTGCTCAGCGGCGAGGTAAATGCATTTGCTATCCCCGGCCACCACATCATTGTATACACAGGGCTTATAGAACATTGCGACAGCGTAACCGAGCTATGCGGCGTGCTGGGCCATGAAATGGGGCATATACAACTGAGCCATGTAATGAAACGATTAGTAAATGAATTAGGGATCGGGATACTGGCGGCAGTAGCCTCTAACGGTAATTCGCAGGTAGTGGGCCAGATCATAAAAATACTTTCGTCCACCGCCTTTGAAAGGAAGCAGGAGAGCGAGGCAGATGCGATCAGCGTGCGCTACCTGCAGCAGGCACGCATAAACCCTACCGGCTTTGCGAACATTATGCAGAAACTGGCAGATATGCACCCGGACACGCCAAAGGAAATGGAATGGATAAGCACACATCCCGACTCAAAGAAACGGGCAGAAACGACACGCAGCCTCATTAACCCTGACCAGCACAATTACAAGCCGGTTGTAAGCGACGACGAATGGGAAACATTCAAGAATGCCGCTACGGCAAAGTGAAAATAGAGCCCTGCTTTCTTATTGGATTATAATCTTCTTATTGACTATCCCCTTCCCATATCTTATGGTAATGATATACAACCCTGCAACGGCCGTTCCTTTTGAAATATCCGTTATGCCATTACCTGAAAATTTCATCACACTCCTCCCTGACAAATCTGTCATATCAGCGCTCCAATCGCCGGTGCATTCAATAGTAAAACGGTCGACAACAGGATTGGGATACACATTTACCACCTGCTGATTTTCTTTCGCAATGGTAGTATACGTCGCGCCGCAGTCAGCAACCATGTTGTGGTACTGGTACCCCGCTATAAAGGCAGGCAAGGTATAGTTATTAACCCCGGTCAATGAAAGAGCGGACACTACGAACCCTGCCGAGCTACCCATTGCATTTGGCGTGCTGATGGTACCCACCGTTGTATAACTTTCGATAACCACATAAATTTTACCATCTGGTCCCGCCTGCATACCGAAAGCGATGGAATTGCTTGGGTTGTATAAGTTCACAACAGAAGCCTGTATGGCAGACTCAGTACCGCCGCCCGCGGAAAGGTCAAACTCATATATGCCCTGGGCACTCGTCAATCCGCCGTCATTGCTTGTAAACAGTTTTGTACCATCGGGGGAAAATTCAAGGCCATATCCGTTACCTGCAAGTGATGAGGGAATAAGATGTATCAGGTTAGATACTACTCCTGTTGTGCTATTGAAATCAAAAACCTCTGCTGTATTAGGGGCCTGGTTGCCAATGGCCACAGCGATCTTATCTCCTGCGGCTGAAAATTTCATCTGTCCTTGCCCCCGGCCTGCATTACTGGCCGACAATGTATCCGAGCCATGAATAGCGCCAATATGAGAGACGACCGTGTCTGTGATACCGCCCGCAGTAAGATGCCATGCATAAAATGCATCAGAGAATAGTTTATGCGCCATAACCCAATAACCTGTTCCTGCGGCATCCTGAACGGCAGCAAGTTTTTCGGTAGCCGTATCTAACAATGGTATGTTTTTCCTGGTGATGTCCACATCTCCCCTCCCGCTGTCGGCACACATATCTACAACAGTATACCTGCATCCTGCAAAAGAAGCAGTTCCATAGTTCTGAAATTCGTCTGTTGTGAAAACATAAAAGTACCGGCTGCTTCCCGGCAGAGGCACAATAATCGCAGCCTGTGTGGATGATTTACCACCCATCAAACCACTTCCATTAGCCATGACATTGCCAAGACGGTTCCATACGGTTACCCCGCTCGTATAAAACAGGAGGTTGCCTGCGCTGTCTGAAATGCTTGCAGTACCTTCCTGCGATTCAAATGACGGCGCATCAGGTCCGGTAGCACCGGATATGGCAACAGGAACACCAGACGAAAAATCAATGCCTGCCTGGTTGCCAAAAAGCCATTTATTTCCTTGTTTTTGGGCCGTTGCAGAAAGCGTGGTGGTTAGCACAATAAGTGATAAAAAAATAGTCTTTTTCATTCTTATTTCTTTAGGCTGTTTTAGTGAAATGCTGCATAATACCTCATGATAGAGGAATATTTACCCTAAATATAATCTATATAAATTAATAATTTCAAACTATTAATAGTATATTTGGATTGTTATTTCTTCTCACCATCTAAAAAATTGTTATGAAAAAAAATTATTACATTATTGCTTGCAGGTCTTATCACCCATCATTGCAACGCACAATGTTCGCCGGCAATATCTGCGGTTAGTGCTGCAAGCGGCGCTGCGTTACTAAACGCTGATTTCACCAACTCATCAACATTTACCGGGCTTGGAACGGGCTATTATTCCATTAGCTATGGCGATGGCACGTCCAGTAGCATATATTCAAGCGCTTCGCATGAATATGCTCTTCCCGGTACGTACACTGCGACTTTGACAATGACTGTAGAATTAGACACTTTCACTACGCCTATATGTACTGCAACAGCTACCACAAATATTACCGTTGCCTATCCGCCATGCGGTACCGTATTTACATCATCTGTGACTGCAACTACGGCTACAAGTGAAGATGTAACTTTTACTGCAAATACACCTTCCGGCGGCTCTATATCATCGTATGCATGGGATTTTGGCGATGGTGCTACCAGCACAACCACCGTTCCAAATGCAACACATACTTATACCGCAAATGGCACTTATAGCCCTACACTGAGCGTCACAGGCGCATGCGGCCCGGGCTGGACGACAACATCATCAGTTTTCATTAATTCTATCTTCAATTGCAGTCTCGATAATATTACCAGTGTAGATATTACACAGGTAGCAAGCCCCGATAAAACTATTTCATATAATGTAAACTATACCCCACCACCAGCGGGGCAATTCTGTACCTTCTCATGGGATTTTGGTGATGGCACTAATTCTACGAGTCCGGCTGGCACGCATACATACGCAGGTTACGGACCTTATACGGTTACGGCCACCGTTAACTGGACGCTCGACTCAACTGTAACACCAGGTTGCACCAGCACTTTTACCACAACTGCCACAATGATCCCTGTTTCATCCAATATGATCTCCGGGCGTGCGGAATTTGATGTTCCAATAGATTCTGCATCAGGAGCAACAGTGGATGTTTACCTGATCACCCTTATAGGCACAGACCTGGAAATATATACAACCACTACCGCTGTAAATGATGGAACAGGAACGGGCTATGCATACCAGTTTTTCAGCGCACCATTCGGCTATTACCGGATAAAGGCCGTAGTACATTATGCTACACCACCTCTTCCAGGCGACGAATATGCCCCAACCTATTACTCATCAGATCTGCTTTGGTACGGAAGCGGCACAACGGTTTTGAATCATACATCTTCTGAAACAGGTAATGATATAGTTATGATACATGGCACCGCTGGTACAGGTGCTGGCTTTGTCGGCGGTGATATAGGCACAAGCGGCATAGGCCGACTTACATCGGGCAGCTCGACATCTGCGGGTATAACTGTGTTCCTGAAAAATTTCGCAACAGGACAACTGATGCGTACAACGACTACTGACTCCGCAGGCCACTACTCTTTCAGTAACCTTCCGGTTGACCAGACGTATTATGTATATCCTGAACTGTTGAACTATGCAACTATTCCTTTTTCAGGTATCTCTTTAACGGCAGCAGCGCCATCAATGGCAGCCGCCAGCTTCATTAAGCACGATGTTGCCAAGACAATAGTTCCGGGCAGCACAACCGGCGTAACCAATGTAAATGCTTCTGTCTCTACCATTCATACATTCCCAAGCCCTACTAACGGTAAATTGAACATCGGCTGGGAAGAGAAAACAAATGAGAATGGAAAGATCATTGTAACAGATATCACCGGACGCGAGGTTTATACATCAACCATCGATCTGACTCAAGGAACAGGTGCAAAACAAATAGACTTATCAGGCGTGGAAAACGGCCTGTATATGATCAGCATTAAATCAGCATCCATATCTTACCAGGACAAGATAGAAATACTGCATTAATTATTGCATTTGAACTGATACAAAAAGCCCGCTCATGTTTGTGAGCGGGCTTTTCAATGCTGTTGTATCCTGTATACGATTTAGAGTTTAAAATTACCCCATGTTATTTATTTTGGCTAAAGCCGAGAATAATTATGTTTTTATTGCCCCGGCCTGAAGCCGGGGCAACTATAGCAACTATTTCTTCGCATCAACCAATCCCCTGTTTTCGAGCATGGGCTGAATGTTCGGGTCACTGCCGCGGAAATTGCGGAACATAGTGGCGAGGTCTTGTGTATTGCCTCGTGATAAGATCATATCGCGGAAACGCTGGCCATTCTCACGTGTAAGGCCGCCATGCTCCTTGAACCATGCGAACGCATCGTCATCCAGCATTTCTGTCCAGAGATAGGCGTAGTAGCCGGCTGCGTAACCATTGCTCCAAATATGCAGGAAGTAGCTGGAACGGTAACGTGTAGGTACCTGTGGCAGGTCAAGATGTGTTTTATGGAGCGCTTCTGCTTCAAACTTATCGACATCCTGCAGCGGGCTGCCGGCGGGTATTGTATGCCATTCCATATCAAGGCTTGCAGCTGCAAGTATCTCCGTAAGTGCGTACCCCTGGTTGAAGGTAGCGGCCTTCTTTATCTTGTCTACAAGTGCCTGTGGCATCAACTCTCCGGTCTTATAATGTTTGGCGTAGTTCTTAAACACCAGCGGGTCAGTAGCCCAGTGTTCGTTGAACTGCGAAGGGAATTCCACGAAATCGCGGGCAGTGCTGGTTCCGGAAATACTTGGATATTGCTGGTCGGCAAAAATACCGTGCAATCCATGACCAAACTCGTGGAACATGGTGGTGACATCTCCGAAGCTGATAAGCGCGGGCTGGCCTTCTGCCGGTTTGGTAAAATTACAGATGTTGTAGATCACAGGTTTAGTGCCGAGCAGTTTCGACTGGCCCACCATATTATCCATCCATGCACCTCCGTTTTTATTTTCACGCTTGAAATAATCAAAATAAGCAAGCGCCATTGAAGTGCCGTCTTTATCGAACACTTCAAATACACGCACATCTTTGTTGTATACAGGTATATCCTTACGCTCCTTGAACGTGAGGCCATATAGCTGGTTGGCAGCATAGAACACGCCATTCTGCAGTACATTATTTATTTCAAAGTATGGTTTGATCTGGTTCTCATCAATATCATATTTAGCCTTGCGCACCTGCTCGGCATAAAAATCCCAATCCCATGGTTGCAACTGGAAACCACCTTTCTGCTGGTCTATTACTTTCTGGATATCGGCAGCTTCAACCTTGGCTTTTGCAGTAGCAGCAGGCACCAGGCGGGTAAGGAACTGTTCTACAGCCTCAGGTGTCTTTGCCATCTGGTCCATTAGGGTTAAGGCTGCATAGTTGGGGAAGCCAATAAGTTTTGCTTTCTGCGCGCGGATCATAGCGATACGCGAAATGGTGGCACGGGTATCATTGGAGTCACTTTTCTCCGCACGGTTCCATGAAGCTTCAAAAAGTTTCTGGCGAGTGGTACGAACGGAAAGCGACTGCAAAGCAGGTTGCGTAGTTGTGTTCTGCAATGGCAACATCCATTTACCGTCCATTTTATTGTTTTTTGCATCCTGTGCGGCGGCAGCCAGTTCACCGTCAGAAAGCCCGGCCAGATCGGCCTTATCACTTACTACAAGAGCACCTGCCTTGGCTGCGGCCAATAACTGGTTGGTATATTTGGCAGCGAGAGAAGCCTCTTCGCCGTTAAGTTTCTTCAGGCTGTCCTTTTCGGCATCAGATAGTTTGGCACCGGACAGAATAAACCTCTGGTAATAGTATTCCACCAGCCTGTTGGACTCCGGGTCCAGTTTCAGGTCCGCGCGCTGGTTATAAATGGTTTCTACCTTCTTGAATAGTTTTGAATTCAGGAAAATAGCATCATTTGCCGCTGAAAGCTTGGGGGCCACCTCTTCCGACACCTTTTGCAGTTCGGGATCCGTGTTGGCGCTGGTAAGCAATCCGAAAACACCATTTACACGGCGCAGCATCTGGCCGCTTTTTTCCATCGCAACAAAGGTGTTCTCAAAAGTAGGCGCAGCGGCATCGTCTGCTATCTTTTGTATCTCGGCAAGCTGCTGCCTGATACCTTCTTCTATCGCCGGCTTGAAATCACTGTCTTTTATCTTAGTGAAGTCAGCGGCCTGGAATGGCAATGTACTGGCACTTGAAAATGGATTTGATGCAGACATAGTCTCGTTATTATCAGCAACCTGCTTACCATTATTTCCACAGGAAGATAATACCAGCAAAGCTGCCACCGGCAAAAATGAGTGAATTTTCATTATTTAATTTTTAGGAATAAGATAATTAAAAAGACAATATAGTGAAATCACCGCTCAGGGAGGTAATAAACAGGGAATTGCCATAAAAATCACCCCTTTTGAGCGAATAGAACCATCTGAAATATTATCGAAATTGCGTTTAAAGACCAAACCATGGTCATAAAAAGATAGGCCCAAATTCTTCTATCTTTGTAATGCCCGTTTTTGAAGGCATACCTATGGAATATAAAGACTATTATAAAGTACTTGGTGTAGATAAGAAGGCTTCGCAGGAAGACATAAAGAAAGCATACCGCAAACTTGGAGTAAAATACCACCCCGATAAAAACCCCGGTGATAAAAAAGCCGAAGAAAAGTTCAAAGAGATCAATGAGGCCAATGATGTACTGGGAGACCCTGCAAAACGTAAGAAGTATGACGAGCTGGGTGCAAACTGGCAGGCATATGAGAAAGGCGGATTTCCGAATGACTTTAATAATGGAAGAGGCCGGGGCGGCAGACAGCAAGGCAGGTCGCAACAATACTACCCCGGCGATGAAGGCGATTTCTCTGATTTTTTTGAATCTTTTTTCGGGCAAGGCGGGTTTGGCGGGTCTTCCACGAAAGGAAGAAGGAGCAATGTGCAGATGAAGGGAGAAGATTACCAGGCGGAGACAACCATATCGCTGGAAGAGGCATTTAATGGTACCACCCGACAGTTAAACCTGCCGGACCAAAAGTTAAACCTGAAGCTGAAACCAGGGATAGAGGACGGGCAGGTGCTACGTATGAAAGAAAAAGGCGGCCCTGGTATGAACGGCGGACCAGCAGGCGATCTGTTCATAACCATACACATAGAGAAAGACAGGCGTTTTCAAAGAAAGGGAAATGACCTGCATTTCGATCAGCCACTTGATGCATTTACTGCAATCCTAGGGGGTAAGATACCCGTTCATACAATAGATAAGACAGTAAATATCACTATTCCTGCAGGGACAGACAGTGATAAGATTTTCCGGCTGAAAGGGATGGGCATGCCTGATAATAAAAACCCCGCAAATCGTGGCGATGGTTATATGCGTGTGCATATAACGGTGCCAAAAGACCTTTCAGAGGAAGATAAGGAAGTGTTGAGCAAGATAGCCGCGAAAAAACAATAGGGTCAGGGTACAAGTGCAGAATCGATCACCGGATTGCTGACGGCATTGTATACGTTTTTCCCGGTGGTCTGGTCCTCATATACCGACTGATCATTGACCACATAGCTATACAAAGCATAATAAGCCATACTGCCAGTGGCCAATACCTCGGTATTATAGAGTTCCTGTTTATTAATGACCATAGTTACCTGGCTGGCATTAGCAGGGATAGATTTTACATAGCTCAATAAATAGTACGCGGGTTGATTGCCAATAGACGCTGAGTTATTTACAAAAACAATACAATTCCTTACTTGCGGGTCGGGTGTGCAATTGATAACGAGGGAATCGCTTACAACACCTGCATATGATGTAAATGTGAGCGAAAAGGTAGGTATAGCGGAAAGCTTGATGTCCTTATTCAAATTACCATTGAGAAACTGGAAATTATTAATAACGGTAGCGCCATAACCGGTGTCGGTCGCGGACATATAATATTCCCCGGTGGCGATATTGCTGTATGAGTAAAAGCCTGTGTTATCGGGGGATATCGCGGTATCCTGGGAGACAACAACATAGTTACTATTCAAGAGAAGCTGAACTTTTTTGAGGTTAGTGAGCACCCTGCTGCCATACTGATCGTACAGGCTCACGTGGCCACTAATGCTACCAATATAGGCAGGGCCTGCCGGACCTGTAGGGCCCGTAGGGCCTTCCTTTGCACATGAACTGAACAATACTATAATAGAGAAAATGATGATCAGCGAAATATTGCTCCTCTGCATGGGTATATTTTTATTGGTTTTCGTTGGACTAAAGTAACAACTTATAGTTTAAAACAGGTACATCAACCGCAAATTAAACTGGTTGTTGAACTGCCCGGCACTGCCGTATCCATAACCCAAGGGTATCCTGTCAGGAGACCTGATGGATGTAATAGAATACTGGAAACGGGCATTTACATACAGTTTTTTATAGAGCCGCCTGCTGATCCCGAAAACATAATCCAGATCGGTGGTGTTAAATCGATTGAGTACCGGATCAATGACTACAGGTTGGTAAGTTTCTACCCATTCGCTGGACTTGATGAGATATGCATAGGAAACACCGGCTTCAACATCAAACCGATGGTATATGAGATGTAATGTTACCGGTACCTCTACATAATTAAGTGTCATGAAATACTTCTCTACATAAGTGCCATTTGCCCCCTGGTACCCTGTGATATCTTCCCCACGGCTTCCTTTTTGTGAATAAAGCAGTTCCATACTTAGCCCAAATGAGTGTGTAAGATGTACGTATACTACCCCACCTGTGTTCAACCCCACTTTGTGGTAGCCATAATAACTGTCTCCATCCACCTGTGTAAAATTGGCTCCGAGAATAAGGCCGCCATTAAATACTTTGGGTTCACCCAAAAAGTATTCGTTCTGGGCAATGACATGCACACTTAAGAGTAACAAAATAGATAGATAGAAAATCTTCCGCAGCATCAATTGCAAAAATAAGATCAAAGAAACGAAGAAGAAGCGAAAAGATGATGGCATAACATTTATAACACCTATAATAAACAACCTATTATGGACGACAAAGAATTGCAGCAAAAGTGGCCTGTTATCAAAGAGAAGATAAAAGAGTTGCATCCGCACATTACCGATGAAGACCTGGAATATGAATTCGGCAAAGAATCGGAATTGCTGTTACGCCTGCAGAAAAAACTCGACAAGACCAATAAAGAGATCCGTAACTGGCTGAGTATATTGGGGTAACACCATCCTTATTTCTTAGATTTCTTCATAGGTTTGTTTACCAGGTCGTATGAATGGTCAATCAACCCTTTCAATTGTTTATTGCTGAGCGTATTATCAATGATCACCGTATTCCAGTGCTTTTTATTCATGTGGTAGCCGGGAATAATGCAATCATATTCTTCACGTAACTCCAGGGCCTTTTCCGGGTCGCACTTCACATTGAATTGCAATGGTACATTTTCAAGCCCAACCAGTAAAAATATTTTGCCGTTTACTTTGAATACAAGTGTCTCCTCACCAAAAGGAAAAGCTTCTTCCACGCCCGGCTTTGATAATGAATGCTCCCTGATATCCTCAATATTCATGTTGATAAAGTTACAATTTTTATGCTCAATGTTAATCCTGTATTAAGATATTATGTCCTCCGAATGTTGGCATAGTATTACTATGCTATTAAGTAATTGTAAACCGCAGTAAGGGGCAAAAGTTTGCTCTAAATTGT
>CAIJNJ010000175.1 GCA_903821975.1 uncultured Bacteroidota bacterium | reverse complement strand
CTGCCGTGCTGCTTCTTCATACTTATAGGTCCACCTGCCATAGTAGGTCATAGTGCGGCCCTTAAAGATGGTTGTATCGCCTGCGTTAAAGCCGGGATCATTCACAAGTACCAATACGATCTTGCCTTTCACATCGATGCCGGCATAGTCGTTCCAGTTATACTCCGGCGCAACAACGCCGTAACCTGCAAAAACCACTTCATCATTATCCAATGTTATCACAGAATCAGTGCGCTCTGTTGCGAGGATGTAATCGTCCACATTTTTCAGGTCGAAGGCACCTTTGGGCCCCTGCACTTTCATGGCAGGATCGGCATTTACGGTTATATCCACCATCGGCACTTCCTGTATATAGCTGGTGCCATTACCGGGTTCTGCGCCCAGGCGTGCGTAAGTGTTCCTTATGTACTCAACGGCCCGTTCTTCCCCTATGGTGAAGGGTCTGCGTCCCATAAAAGAGTCCGATGCAAGCACTTTTATATGCTGCATCAGGCTGTCTTTATTGAAAGTATCCGTGTTTTCTGCTACTGGCTGCTGGCAACCCGCTACGGCAAAGCCTAAGCAGCAAAAAGAGAAATAACGCAAGAAAGGAGTCTGCATATACCTGTATTTAGGAGATTAAATATAGCAGAAATACCCCAAACTAGTTCTTGCCCTTATCCTTATTGAACATTCCCGGGTAAAGAATGCCATCTGGCGCATTGAAATCAAGATGGAGGAATTCATTGATGATGGGCGCAATATCTTCCAGTCCCATAAGTGGTATTACCTCACCCTTGCTGAAACCCGGCCCGTATCCGATGAAACCTGTTTGTATTTCTTTAATGTCAGGGAAATAACCATGAGTTCCGCCATGAAACGACCTTACATCGTTACCATCTGCAGCGCTGCTCATGGATATGCCCGGTACAGGGTTTAATGCCAATACCGCATCAGGATCAGCACCTGCTTTCTCCAGTTCAGCCTTATCTACTATTCTGAATAATTTCCTTTCAGAGGAAGGTAGCTGCTCCAGCATATTTTTTACAGCGGTCAGTGTTTTTTTATCATCCTTATTTGCAAGGTGCAGGAAAGCAGACGCGCCTGCTGTCTGGAAAAATGCTTTCCATTCTCTTTTCCCGTCCTTGGTGGTTATCAGGCCGTTTTTGGCAAGCCACACATTCGGTGCAAGGGTAGTATGAACGTCTACAAACCCATGATCGCCTGTCACAATGATAATGGTACTGTCCTTGATGCCCGCCATTTGCACTGCTTCCAGTATCTTGCCTACGGCATGGTCTGCGGCCGCCACTGCCGCCTTTACCAGTTGCCCTTCCCTGCCTTCTTTATGCTCATTATGGTCCACGCATACAAGGTGTATCGTGGTGAGGTTAGGCTTGTATGTGCGGATGATGTAAGCGCCTGTGCGTGCTGTATTTTCATCCATGGTCAGGTAGTCGCTGTTGAAGTCATTTGATGTCAGCTTGCCTGTTGCATTCTTTTCAATTTCATCAAACAATGTTTTCGGCGTGGTATTCTCGCGCCGTAGCGACATATTGTCGGGGTTTTTGCCCAACGTCCATATTTCAGGTACATTATAATCTATAGGTGCGCCTACGGTCACCGGCCACGATACTGCGGCTGATGTAAGTCCTGCTTTATGTACAGCATCCCATAATGTAGGTGCCTTTATCAGGCTTGCTTCCCAATTCCATTTTCCTGTTGCACCTTCCGGCTCAAAAGGTTCATTATAGTAGATACCATGCTTTGCGGGCATAGCCCCGGTAATGATCGTTGTATGGGATGGATAAGTTACCGATGGGAAAATGCCCCGCACACCATCTGCATATACACCACCCGATTTCATATGCCGCAAATTAGGAGTACCCCACGAAGACTCGGTATAAAAATCCGGCCTGAAGCCATCAATACTGATAAGTATAACGTACTTCACCTGCTGTCCTTCTGTAAGGTGTGCAAGACATATAAAGCAGCACAATAAAAATATCCGTTTCATGTTGTAATAATTGGCGATAAATGTATTGAACTAACCATTGACGGATATTGTGTTATTGTTATTTTTTATTGAAGTGACAGGGTTTTTACCTCAATGAAAAAATATTACTGGATCACGAAAGGCCTGCAGGGCCGAAATCCAACAGCGACGGGTGAAGCCCATCGAAAAAATGAGTAGAAAAGCCTGCAGGGCCGAAATCCCACAGCGATGGGTAAAGCCCATCGAAAAAAGAATATTACCGGAACGAGAACGGCCTGAAGGACCGTAATCCACAAGCGATGGGCAAAGAAAAATTTCGCTCCTTTGCGGTTAAAAGAAATTGCACGAATTTAATTCGCGCTATACCTTTTCTCCAACTCTATAAGCCTTGCAAGTTTTTGCAGCGCAGTAGCATGTTCTTTCACGTAAAGGTTCGATGTATCCCATACATAGCCGGCTAGCACGGAGCATATTTTACTCTTAATAGCCTCGTCCTGCCGCTCAGAAAAGAAAATAGTGTCGAGCGTGCCTTCATACCATGCCATTACATATGAGCGGAAGGTGTTTATGCCCTGCATCATTTGCTCTGTATATTCTTTATCCCAGTCTATACTATCGCCGTTCAGCTTGCGTATCACCAGGTGCGCCGCCATTTGGCTGGAGACAGTGGCGAGTGTTACGCCCGAAGAAAATATAGGATCGAGGAATTCTGTTACATTGCCCGTAAGCACAAAGCCATCGCCATGAAAGGTATCCGTTGTTGTAGACCACGATTCAAGCACGCGCGGAGGGAATGCCATCTCCACATCTTTCAGCCTTGTGCTGAGGTAGGGTTGTGAAGCTATCAGTGTGCGCAGTTGCTGTTCATTATCACCCTCATACTGTTTAAAGAATTCCGGGTCACCTACAAAGCCCACCGAAGTGATGCCGTTCGAGAAGGGTATTACCCATATCCATACGCCGGGGGCATGTACTACAATAGTGATACGGTTTGGCTCGTCTACTGTTGAGCGGTTCACATCCATAAAATGGGAGAACAGTGCCCTGCGCGGTGCCAGGTTAGAGGGCTTATCGAGGTTGAATAATTTTGGTATCACCCTGCCATAACCACTGCCGTCAATAATGAACCGTGCAGCTATTTCACTCTTGTTGCCATTTATATCTTCTACTGTTGTTACAGAGTCAGAGCCATTAAATACAATGTCGGTTACTGTTGTCTCAT
>CAIJNJ010000174.1 GCA_903821975.1 uncultured Bacteroidota bacterium | reverse complement strand
TACTTCATAACCCCACCTGCGCGCCAGTTTCAGGCCTGTTTCCACAGCCTCTACACCTGTGTTCATCGGCAGCACCTTATCATAACCAAAAAGCTGGGTGATGTATTCTTCATATTCTCCCAATGCATCATTATGAAATGCACGCGATGTAAGTGTCAGTTTTTGTGCCTGATCAATAAATGTCTCTATTATCCTTGGGTGGCAATGTCCCTGGTTAATAGCCGAGTAACCGGAAAGAAAATCGTAGTAGCGGCGGTCGTCAACATCCCATACATATACACCCTTACCCTTCGTAAGTACTACGGGCAGAGGATGGTAGTTATGTGCTCCGTATAATTCTTCTTTCTCAAGAAAATGCTGTGTCTTCGATGTTATTGTTTTAGCCGCTTGCATATTGCAAAATTACATCTTTGCCGCCATATTTTCGGTATCACATATTCGTAACTAATTGAATTGAAAAACAGATCACCCTGAAAAATTTGGTTTACTTTTATCCCTTCTGAGGAAAATATGAACGCTAATTATTTAAGTCACCTGGTTCACCCGTTACATAAAACGCCCTTACAATATGATGAGCGTGCCGATCAACTGGTGGACCCGTCAAATAATGACCGGTTTGCGATAAAAAACAATGTGCCTATCCTGCTGACGCCGGAAGTAGAAACCACATTAACGGAAACAGAACAACACGCCCTTGCCGGTAGCCATTTTCAATATAAAGAGCATTATCAGAATGATGCGGAGACCTACGACTACTTTAAAGTTTCGGAAAATCCGGTAGAAAGAGAGGAGCACAACCGCCTGCACCAGCATATTTTATCAGAGATCCCTAAAGATACCACTTGGATACTGGATACCGGCTGCGGTGGCGGCTGGCTGGCCAATGCCTTGAAACACAAGAATAAGCAGGTCATATCCATGGATATTTCCGACATTAACCCTATTAAAGCCATACAAAACAATCCCTACCCCACCCACTATGGCTTAGTTGCAGATGTGTACGAACTGCCCGTTAAAGAAGGCACTATAGACTGCATTGTCGCTTCAGAAATAATCGAGCATGTCAGCGACCCCAAGCGTTTTATCGATGCCCTGTTCACCGCATTAAAACCCGGCGGCAAGATCATTATCACTACACCATATAACGAACGTATCATGGCCTCACTTTGCATTCATTGCAACAGGCTTACACCGCATAATGCACACCTGCATTCATTTACAGAGGCTTCTATAACCAGGTACCTGCCGGGTAGAGTAACGAAATACAAGACCAGGGTATTCAACAACAAGATACTTGTGCGGCTGGGTATACAGCGGCTGTTAGGCTTTTTACCGTTAACGCTCTGGCAGGGCATTGATAACCTTGTAAATGCTGCGAGTAAAAAACGAGCCTACCGCCTGATGCTGGTAATTGAGAAGTAGATCTTAAGATTGCGTAGGCTGGCTATGGGCGTGCTCCGGCAGTTTTACCATTTCATGCGCATTGATCTTATCCAGTTCCAATACGGTTGAATTTCCGTTAGTTGTTCTTTCGAACATAGGCAAAAATTTTGCGCCATAAACTACTTGCTGGTAAGTGTATGATGTACGCTGCTGTACTATGTTTGAGAAGTGGTCGTCAAATGCTTTTACATAAACGATGACTTCCATTTTCGCTTCAGATACATCTTCTTTCTTATAGTTATACAAGGGGCTTTCTTCATTGATCTCATGCACCAGTGTCCAGCTTAGTGCCAGGGAATTGATCTTGGCAACCTGGAGTGGCAGAGGATAAAATTTAGTAACAGTCTTACCGTTTTCTTTCACATGCAGCGCCAATGTAAGATTGGCTTCCACATCGGTAAGATGATTGTTTTTATAGGTGGCCATACGCAGCATCACCGCTTTACCTTCCTTAAAAGGGGCAATAAGAATATTAGGACTGAAGAGCAGGTAAGCACGCGGCCTGGCAAACCTTCCGTAAATAAGACCGGTTACTAATGCAAAGGACAATATCCCTATCAGCGACTCGATCGAAGCGACTATATTGGCAAACATCCCATATGGGGCCATATGCCCATACCCTACCGTAGTAAGCGTTTGTGAACTAAAGAAAAATGCCTCCATAAACTGCCGGAAAGCAGTCGAAGGATTGGCAACACCGAGGTGATCAATGCCGATAAAAAAATATAGGCAGGCGAAAATGAGATTTATGGTTGTATAAAACAGGAAAATAAACAAAATGAAATGAGATGATTTCATCCGTATCAAAGTGTGATACACACTTATCCGCTCCCATATCGGGATACCTCTTTTTCGCAGGTTTGCAGTGCCATCCGGATTGAGCAGCCTACCCCCTTCCACATTGCTGTTTGCACCAAAGCCTGTGTTGTCTATATCTTTTAATCGTGGCCTGTGGTGGTTAGATACCGACATGTTTTTGTTTTTTTAGCTCTACCAGCAATGAAACCATTATTATAGTCGTCATTGCCGCTGCACCCAAAATTAAAGTAATCTTGTCGGTAAAGTACAGGTTGCAGGCATAATGAATGCTTATGAGCAAAGTGGCAAAAACGATCAGTTTAGTGAGCCAGTTTGCATACGGGATAAGTTTTAACGGGCTCACATTCAATAACTTTGCAGAATAGACGAGGTAAAAAGTCGCTTGCAGGTATGTGGAAATAACGAAACTGAGAGCCACACCCGGCAGCCCCAGCCATTTATACAGCGGGTACATAAGCCCGCACGCCAGCAGGAGGTCTGCGACTGCACCAATATTAATAATAGCCCCCTTGTGCATTTTCTGTAGCACCGTGGTAAAGCTATATGCGCGCAGCGGCAGCACCAGCACCGACATCATGAATACAGGTATGGCAAGTATGTATTTATCACTAAGCAGTGTTATGATGAGTTCCTGCCGGAAAAACAGAAGAAAAAAGAAGAATGGGAAAACGATGGCAGATAATATCTTCCCTGCCTGGTTCATCAACCGTATCACATCGGCGGTATCATCTTCCTGCTTGCCTGCCGCCAACTGCATAAGTACGGCACTGCCGGCAGCGCTCAGTAACAATGGTATGATAGGTATGTTCATAGAGCCATTCACGTATATAGCCGATAACTGCGCTGTGAGCAACAGCGAGATAATAAACTTGTCGATCCAGCTAAATAGTATCTGCAGCACATCATACACACCCAGGTGTAGCCATAAATTGCGTATGGTGCTTATTGCAGGCCCTTCTTCTACCCCTTCACTGTGGTGCTTCATCATATTACGGAACGCAATGCCGCAATAGAGGCATAGCCTGCATGCGGTAACTCCCAATAAGTAAGAGAACAGCATCTGCAATGAAAAGCCCTGTTTCAGTACATACCAATGCACAAATGCATAAGCAGCCGAATAAAGAATACTGATGATGGAAAGCAACGTATAATTCCGGAATACGATGAGAAAAGATTCCAGTATCACAGAAAGTGAATAGGCCGCAAGAAAAAGGAACGGCACAAGAAAAGGGATATTCAATGTCCCTGATTGCAGCAACGCAAATGCCAGGCTCAACCCTGCCACCCACAACCCATATAATAGATAATACTTCCCGCTGATGCTTTCTATCAGCTTCATGATCATATCCCTGGAGTAGGTAACAATGAGCACATGTATACCAAAACAGGCAAGCGGGTATATCACGAACAACTGTATCCAGAAGTGCTGGTAATTACCGTACATAGCCACCGGCAGGTGTTTGGAATACCAGATCACTACCAGCAGGTTTGCCAGTGAAGGGAAAAACCTGATAATGAAAATGAAAAACGAATTACTGAATAAAGAATTACCTGCTACTCTGGGCAAGGGCATTACTTTTTATATTAAACGCTTTCAGAAAAACTTCATTGTTCACGCGTTCTTTTGTGCCGGCATCGAATCCTTTTTCACCAGTGGGTACAGCGCCAGGAGACACAACAGTATCAACAAAATGCTACTAACCAATGCGATCTTCTGCCCCGTATAAAAACTTGCCGGTGCAAAATGGAACTCGATGTTATGGCTGCCCGCCGGTACCTTTATCGCGCGCAGCACATAGTCCACCTTCATTATCGGTGTTTCCTTGCCATCTACGGTTGCCGTCCATCCTTTTGAGTAATATATGTCAGAGAACACCGCAAGGCCTGCCTGCGAATTCTTTGATGTAAAGGATATATCGTCTAGCCCGTATTTGGCGAGCTTCACATATGCCGTGCTGTCTTTCCCGAAAGCGTAATTACCAAATGTGCCCTTAAAGGTAGAGCGCATTACCACGGTCTTTTTAGGATCAAATGCGCCCGGCATTGTGGTAGTGTCACCAATGTTTGAAGCTTTAAGACCATCCATTTCCTCATCAGCCGTATTGGCCCATTTCACCTCGTCCACAAACCATGCATTACCGCAGGCATTTGGGTTAGGGATAACACCCGGCGCGCGTTTCTGCCCGCCTACTATGATGTACTTGGTATTAAGCATGTTCAGCACCTGGGCGTTAAAGCCGCGGCTCATCTGCCTGTCTATAAGATCCTGGTATATTTCCAGTTTAGCCGGGTGATAGCCGCCTATGCATTTGTGGAAATAAGCCTGCACGGCATCGTTATACGTGTCTTTAGAAAGGTCCAGCACCCTGTAATACGGATCCGGGTCACGGAGTATCTGCTGGTCTACCTGGCGTGGTGTAAATACGCTTTCGTACTCTGCTGCATCAACATAATTTTTCTCATTCAGATAATCAAATGACACCATCATCAGGTCAAAAATGATAACGACAGCAAGCCCGCCTACCATCACCCCTATCTTGATCTTGTCTTTTATGAACGCCCAGAGTAAGCCAGTGGCAATAAGGATATGGAAAGCGCTTTTCAACCCGCTGGAAAGGGCAAGAGAAGCCCGGTCTTCTTTAAGTAATTTCACCATTTGCTCCTGCAGTTGTGCATCTTCACCACCGGTGAAATTAAAGAACATACTGCCACCTACGCCCAGTAGAATACACAACCCTGCTGTGATACCTGCAGCCACTTTCACATCTTTCCACATTTTTGCAGGATTATCCTTCTGGTCTATCACTTCCTGCACTGCCCAAATACCCAGTAGCGGGAACAGGAACTGTGGTATTACCATTGCCATTGACGGTGTCCTGAACTTATTCAGCATCGGCAGGTGATCGAAAAGGAAGTAGTTGATCGCTTCAAAGTTCTTACCCCAAGACAATATGATACATATAATAGTTGCGGCAACTATCCACCATTTATGGGGTGAGCGCACTACTAAAAGGCCCAATACAAACAGGAAGCAGATCACAGAGCCAAAATAGACCGGCCCGCTGATGAATGGTTGAGGACCCCAGTACAGCGGCAATTGATCCACTCCACCACCTACTGCTTCAGCGGTTTTTGGCGCCTTATCTGCCGGCTCGCCCGATGCACCGCCATACAGGTAAGGTATCATGATACAGAAAGTCTCACCGATACCATTGCTCCACCTGAACGCATATTCTTTATCCAACCCGCCGTTCGTTTTTTTATCGTGTCCTGATAGCTCACTTGCACCGCCCCGCATTGTTTCTTTCGAATACTCAGAAGTAGTTAATATGGAAGGCATGCTCGGCCCTATACCTATCGCGGTTGCTGCCCCTGCTATCACGCAAGAGATCAGGAATTGTTTTACCCTGCCCTCTTTCACTGCTACAAACAGCATCCCCACGCCAAAACAGAAGAACATGATAAATGAGTAGTAAATGACCTGGAAATGGTTATTGTCGAATATCAGCGACATGGTTATCCCTAATAAAGCCGCACCGGAGAGCCATTTCTCTTTAAATACAAGGTAAAACCCTGCCAGTGCAGCCGGCAGGTAGGCCAGCGTCATCATCTTGGTGTCATGCCCCACACCAATAATTATACCGTTATAAGAAGAAAAAGCATATGCAGCAGCCCCTACCATTGCCAGCCATTTGTTCACATTCAGCACCCGCATTAAGATGTAAAAGCACAGCATGGCGATAAAAAAGAAATAAGCCGGCTTGCCTATGCCCTGCAATACGCTCTGCACATACCACACATAGTTGGTATTCGTGCGGCCTATATAGGTGGTGTAGGTAGGCATACCGCCAAACATACTGTTAGACCACAGCACATCCTTCCCGGTAGAGTCATGATAGGCCATTGCCTCGCGCGACATACCCTGCCAGCTTATATTATCGTGCTGGTTCAGTTTTTTGCCCTGCAACTGCGGGTAGCAGTATGCCAGTGACAATGCAGCGAAACAAACTATGGCGAGGATATCTACCCTCATTTTCTTAAGATCAAATTGCATAATGCGCTTTTTAGCAAAACAAAAATAAACCTTCTATCCGCTTATCGAAATTAAATAGGTAAAAAAACATTTCTCCTACAACGAAAATGGCATGTGGATAGTATTCAAATCATCGTTAAATAAGGTTAAACGGGCAATTGACCCACATTGTGCAATCCATGTGTATAGTTAAAATGGAATATCTATTAATCTTTTCACCTTTTAACTTACTTTTGCTGCCCTTATATAAGGAAAATGAGCGCTATGCTACCAAAAGAATTATTGCTAAAAGCTTACCGCCTCATGATGACCGCTAAAGCAATGGCGGAAATTTATGATGCAAACAGGCCGGTATGTAAGTATGTACATAGCACTTCGCGCGGGCACGAGGCTATACAATTAGCCACCGGCTTCCTTTTAAAACCCTGCGATTTCGTTAGCCCTTATTACAGGGACGAAAGCATGATGCTGGGCATGGGCTACCGCCCTTATGAAATGATGCTGCAACTGCTGGCAAAAGGCGACGACCCCTTTACCGGCGGCCGTGAATATTATAACCACCCCAATATGCGCAGGGAAGGTTTCCCTACCATCATCCACCAGAGCAGCGCCACCGGTATGCAGGCCATACCCACTACAGGCATTGCACAGGGCATACAATACCGCGAAAAACAAAAATTATCTAACTACCCTATCCCACCGGTAACTATTTGTTCGCTGGGAGATGGCAGTGTTACGGAAGGTGAAGTGGGCGAAGCATTACAGTTTGCAGTGCTGCACCAGTTGCCTGTTATATACCTTGTGCAGGACAATGACTGGGGCATATCCGTAAGCAGCGATGAAGCGCGTACTATGAATGCCTATGAGTTTGCTGCCGGCTTTAAGGGCCTGGAACGCATACAGGTAAATGGCAGCAACTTTATCGACTCCTTTGTAACCATGGAGCAGACCATAGACTGGGTAAGAAAGAACCGCAGGCCTATACTGGTACACGCAAAGGTACCGCTGCTCGGGCACCATACATCCGGGGTTCGCAAAGAATGATACCGCACACCGGAGGACCTTGCAAAGCACGCGCTGGATGACCCGGGGCCGAAACTCAGGGACTTACTGCTGCAAAACGGTTTTACC